>JAHWIS010000086.1 GCA_019322385.1 Candidatus Woesearchaeota archaeon | reverse complement strand
TTCATATTCGCCTACAGAGCTGTACTTGTGCTCCACTTCCTGGCCTGTAGTTGTCGTGTCATCGCCGAAATCCCACTCATAGCTGACATTACCGATACCTCCCGATGATGTTGCTTCAAACTCGAATGTCTCATCAGGCTCTCCTGTTGTCTTGTTCGCATCTATATCGACATTGAATGAGTTTGTCACCTCAAACGATGTCTTGACTATGTATGTGTCTCCGCCGTTCGTGAATATCCCGTCGATATTGTATGTACCGGCACTGCTTGTGAAGTTTATCGTATCGATCAATGGGAATGTCTCTCCAGTGAAATACCTGAAGAATGATTCATGGTTTGGCGAGTCGACAAACATGGCCAGGTCGCTGCCTGCTTTTGCAGTTATTATTAGATAGCCTGCTTCACCCATACCATAGGCGTCCTTGTTAGGCGATATGTTGTACTCGCTTGGCGTACCTGAACTTATGTAGAACACCCGTTCTTCGCTGCGGCCTACATTGTTTGCTGCGTCCACGCAGCTCACATTCCAGTCGTACACCCCATTTGCAAGGTTATTAAGAAGGATGGTCGCCCTTGTATTGTTGGAGACTATAAGGCCTGTCCTGTTCAATGCGCCATTCACTGAAATTGCGCAGACCATCACAGGATATTTGTTGTCCACAGGCGTGAAGTTAAGCCTCACTGAGCTGGTATAGCTGACATAGTAATCAGGCGTGCCGAGAGTGACTGTCGGATTGTCAAGGTCTATCGTGAATGTCCTTATCTCGCTCGTATTTGCTGCGCCGTCATCGCCTTGGCAGTTCACGAACCAGCTGTGTTGCCCTGAAGAAAGGTTGAAATATGTAGTTATCTCTGTGTCTGCAAGCGTCGGTATGTTCTCTCTCCTGACCACGCCGTCGATCGTAAGGTTACAGTAAACTGTCGTGCTTGAATTATACTGTACAGAATAGTTAAAGTTCACCCTACTGGTGCTTGTGATGTATTCTCCGTCAGCAGGAGACAACAAGTTCAGTCCGATATCAGAGTAGTTTCCTGGATCCACATCCGAGAATATCACTATTTCAAATATCTGCGTAGAGAGATGCGGTGCAATCCAGCTGATCTGGTCATACAGTCCATTTCCATTTGTATCGTAGAACCTGAAATCAAACTCAGGGTCATCTGTGACATCAGTCTTCACGCCGTTGATGTTCCAGTACAGCTTTACCACACCTTCAGCGTTTTCAATCTCTGGTATATTTGTATACGTGAGCACGTCTTCGTAATGCTCTTCGCTGGACACTATGACGCTCTTGACGAGCGTCTCTCCGTCTCTTGTCAGCGATGTTTCGCTTTTTTCAGGTGCTGTAGTCTCATATTTTATCACATACGATTTCTGCTCATTGAAATCCATTGAGTCAATTATAGTGACCTCGTTTGAATCCACAATGATATCAAGCTCTCTTTTGTCCTGGATGTCTATTACAGCGACATTCATCGCGCCTTCAGGGATAGTGACCGTCAGCTCTGATACAGTCTGGTCGTAAAGGTTATGCACATCTACCTGCTTCACCCACTGGACTGGCTTGCCCACTTCTGCTGGCAGTTGTGTTGAGCCGTATTCTGAATGCGGTGTCTCCATCATTGTTGCAGTCACATCACTACAACTATCAACTTGTGCAATCGCTGTAGTGGGAATGAGCACTATTGCTAGGAACACTAAGAGAATCATCAACTTCACATTCCAGTATCTGTATTCTTTAGTTATCCTTACCACCTAACAGGCTTTCCTTTATCCGTTCCAGTTCTTTGACCAGTTGCTGCTGAGCTTTTTCTTCAGTCTTTTTCGTAAGTGCTTGGGATATCTCCTTCCGCAGTTTCTTGATCTGGTATGCCTGAGGATCTTTTGCCTCCTGCCATCTTTCGCGCACTATGCTTCTTACTTGTTCAGAGACATCAAGGAAATGGTTTTTTTCAGACAGCTTCTGCAGTTCAGTGAACAATGACTTAGGTATCCGTAAAGAAACAAGCAAGTTGTTGGAAGGCGGCTGCGTCATTTTTCCACCTCCCTAAGACTATCCCTTACAAAGTTGCGTATTGCTTCAGAACGAGAATTATATACTCCAGCCTTTACCTGAGAGTCTATCCACTCTATTACATCGCGCGGTAGTCGTACGTTCAGTATGTGTATTTCCTGCGTCATTGAAGTTTCCTGGACACTGTTTTTTCTTCAAATCACCCTTGTGTCAGTCAGTTTCGCCAATGATCTCCCGTTAATATTTTATCTGTATGACATATGTCATTTAAATATAGTATATAAAGGTTACGGTTCTGGATTTGGGAAGTTATTTGTAAGATATGTGTAATATTTATGATTGTTATATATACTATTTAAATATTTCGAAGATCACAGATCAGAATGACGCTCGTAAAACATTTGTAAGATATATGTAAGTTATCTATATGTGAATACTCTCATTCCAGCTCTACATAGAAATAATATGTTGTTGTGGTTGTATCGCCATTGTGGCCATCCTCACCCACTATCATCTCAAAGTCCCAGTACTGGTCATCAAAGCCCTGCACATCCTGCTCGATTATCGTAGTGTATACCAGCTTGTCGCTCGAGTTGTCGTAAAGCAGGACCTCCTGGAACTTGTCTGGATCCTTCTGCTCATTCTGGTCATACATCTGGGTCGTTGGACATATAGCATCCACATAATAGCTCCCGACATAGAATGCATCATAACTAGTGCTTTCTGCAAATGTCTCATCAATTCCATCAGCATCATCAGTTGCTAACCCAAGCAATGCCTCATACTCTGCAAGTGTATTGAACCCGCTGTCTCCGACATCACTCTGGTTAAAGTCATAGCAGAACACATTCCCATGCGTGAAATCAACTTGTGCCTCTGATGCATATATCTCTCCTTCAGGGCTTGCAAGTTCCCAATCATATATTGTATGGTTCTGCGCATTGTCTAATGTTATGGTGCCGCTAACATTTCCATAATATGCTTGCCAGGTCTGCGTAACTGTATTTCCAGTGATCGACAGCTGCGTCACATTGCCTGCCTGCGCCTGGATGGTTGCAGCACCAGCAGGAGTCCTCCGTGAAGTATTGACAACATCAAGAGTAGTAGGTCCTTCCGGCTCTGTAGGTACCACCTGGGCATATACAAATGGAGTTAACAAGACAAACAGTATCAAAATCACTTGCAAAATCCGATAAATATTCGTTTTGTTCATCTTCGTCTCATCTTTTTCTTTGCACGATCCAAAATAGTCCATACAGTCTTATCATGCCTGTGCATGATCCCTGCGATCTCATGCCAGTCATAGCCTTTTTTCGCCAGATGATACGCCAAGCTCTCAAACACGCTCAGGCCATAATTCTCTTTTGCGCGAAGCGCCTCAAATGGTATTGATTCCTTTGATGAAATGTCAAGCGCACCTTTCAATTTCTGCCGTGTCCGTCTATATGCCACTCCAATCGGTCCAGCATTTCTTCCTAGAATTCCCGCAATCGTGTTATAATCCAGAAGCAGTTCCTCCCGCATATACTTCACGATGCTCTCCAGCGCCCCAAGATATGGGTTGAATATCGAGAGAGGTATTCCCTTGCGTTGCCTCACCTTTGCCAGCTGCACTGCCTGCTCTGGTCTGATCCCTAACTCAGAAAGACCATCCAGCGCAGCACCCACACTGTCCAACAGTCTCTGCACATTCCTCTGTTTTTCCGCGATTTTCACTGTAAGATACTATGTAAGAAAGAAATCGACTATTTAAAGCTTTCCATAATAAATACTAGGTAAGATAAGAGCAAGCAAACAAAAAAAGATAAATAAAAAATAAATAAGAAAAAAAGAAAAAAACTACTTCAACACACGCCCGCATTTCTTGCAGTGCTTCCTGCCTCTCGGATTCTTATGCCCGCATGATGGGCATCTCTTCCTGCCGAGCAGCAGCAGGAGTATCAGCAGCACTATTATGATTATCGGCAGGTATGTCCAGACGCTGAATGTCTTGATCGATATCTCAAAGTCTCCTTCGAGTATCTTGATCAGCGAGTCTTCCCGCTCACCATAGTGCGCTCTTATATGCACTGTAGGGTTGTCTTCAAGATCGAGATTTGAAAGTTCTACTCTCACTATGCTGTATCCTGTCTTCCCTCTTTCCAGGCGTATGGTGTCTTCAGAACCTATCGTGAGCGTCTCGCCCATCACCATGATATCGACGAGCTCTGTGTTCACATAAGCCGTGACCTCTCCGATGTTCTCTATATGGATAAGGAATCTGTCTGCTGTCTTGTCATACTGCACTTTTGTGATCTCTATCTGCGCCTCATCGCCGACCTCAATTGTAGATACAGAGAATGTCTCGTCAATCACGAATTCCATCGCGTTCTTTGATTCGCCGTATATCACATATGCATCCAGCGTCATCTCTCCTTCAGGCGCCACTCCATCTACCTTGTAGACCATTGTCTTTACGTCGTTCTTGTCGATGAACATCGCGTCTTCATCACCAAACACGAACTCCTCATCGCCGACCTTTAGCGTGTAAGTGCCCTTGAAATAAGCCGCAACGTCTGCATTGTTCTTGAATGTGATCTCGACCATGCCTGTGAGCTTGTTATACTTCACGCTCAGTATCTCGAGGTTGATGCTTACCTTCGGCACTGGGAACATGTCAAGGCCCTCGACCTGCGCGATTGCGCCTGCAGCAGACCTTGATCCTTGCGCGAATTTCACGAACGTGCTTATCCCGACCTGCCTCCTGACTATCGTAGCTGTGCCGACAAGCTCATTGCCTATGAGGACACCGACCTCGATGTCTGTGCTCTGTATGTATTCATTTATCTTGGCAGGTACGTTCTCTCTCCCTATGAAAAGTACTGGCTCGAGCCCTGACATGATCTCTGCCTCAATGAACTCTCCATTGGTGAGCACGACCTGTTGTTTAGGGTTGATATCTCTATACTTCTTGACTATCTCGACATTGTTAGCGAACCTGTCACCGTCCTTGTTTATGATCTCAGGATTGTATTCATCAAGCTCTTCCAGTACTTCCCTGTCCACATGGCCGTATATGATAACGCTGTTGACATCCCTGCTGCCCAGGAGATCCATCACATCCCCTATATTGTTGGAGTTCGCAAACAGCACATATGTCGTTGTCAGGACTGCATAAGGGGCTACTGCAATCGAGTTGTATCCATAAGCGTCATCTATGATTATAAAATCCTTGACATCTGGAAGCATTTCTGCAAGCTCAAGGTTCATGTTTCCGTATTTCTCTTCTGTAACCGAAGCATATCCTTCGTTCTTTATCATGGATTCATATCCGACTACAAAAGGCTGGCTGTCTGAGGTGAATACCTCGATGGTCTCTTCTTTCCGTATACTGGGCAGGATCAATGATCCGTGATTGTCGCTCACAAGGAACCTCGGAGCCTCTTCTTTTATGTTCCCATAAACCATGAGACTGTATACATCCCTCCAGTCCCTTGAGTTTGAGATATAGATATCCGCAGCTGCAAATGGGACCACAGCTAACAGAAGAATCAAGAACACCAACAGCCTTTTTTTCATTTTCCAAACCACCTCGTGCTTGTTTTGAATTGATTGCTTTATAAATTTTTTGTTATGTCACTCACACATACTGTCTGTTACATAAACAGTCTTATTAACCCTCTTCCTCCTGGTTTCCGGCTCTATTATATAACCAAGGTCGCAGTCCTTTACATCCAGGAAGCTGAACACCTCTTTCTCTCCTGGTTCTAGACTCTTTGTCTTCTCTCCTTGTTCATCCCCGTTCCTGCAATACAACACTACGCGCACCTTGCCTGTCACATTATCGACATTCCGCACTTCAATCAATGCCTTGTTCTCGTCACGCAATGCCTTGAACCCGAGATCCTCTACCTCCAGCTGCTCTATGACTGTATCAGTCATCGTCTTTGGACCCCTTATCTCAGTGCAGCTCTTGGGCGGCCCTTCGATGACAAGCCCTAGCTTTGGCCAGTCTGCGAAGTCAAAGTTCGTGAAGATGAAATAGGCTATCGCGACCAGCAACAGTATGCCTATCAATTTTTTCATCTTCTTTGGCTTTCGCGCATGTGTCTTGGCATGGTTCATTTTATTACCTCATATAAGTTCGACATAAAAATAATAGGTCTCAGGTGTCTGGCTCCCTTCAAGGCCTGAATCCGGTAGTATCATCTGGAAATCATATTCTGTCCCGTCAAATCCTGTTATCGAATCTTCCAATAGCGCTGCATAGACAACATAACTGCCGTCATATAGCAGAAGCTCTTCAAAGTCTGATGATGCCTGGCTGTTCACATACAGGTTTGTCGAATTGCAGCTGTTTGCCGCTACTGATGTCAGCCCTGCATAGAACGCCACATGACTCTTTTCATTGAATGTGTTCAATATACTGTCCTCGCTCGAACTTGTCATGTTCAACGCTGTCTCTTCTGATTGGATATGTGTAAGGTTGGCACAGACAATGCTGTCCCAGTCTGCAACTGTTGATTTTCTTGTCGCGTATATCTCTCCTTCCATCGATGTGATGTTCCAGTCGTATACTGCATTGCCTGAAGCGTCCTGCAGTGCAAGCTCTCCGCTTATGTTTCCTACATATGCTTTCCAGTGCGGGTTCTGCGTCGTTGCATTGATGTTCAGCGTTGTTATCGTGCCGCCGCTGGTGTTCAGTGCATAGCCGCCTGTAGCTACAGGGCTTTCTGTTGACACATTTGTCATGTTGTCAGGTTGCGTAGGCTGCGGGAAGTCTGCATTAGCAGAGAAAGCCAGAATTATTGAAACAAATATAAGTACAAGGAACAGCTTCGCATTCCGCACCAATTTGGTCCTGTTCATTTTGCCAGTTTTTTTCTCGCCCTGCTGCACACTGTCCAGATAGTTCTTTCATCCCTGTTG
>JAHWIS010000085.1 GCA_019322385.1 Candidatus Woesearchaeota archaeon | reverse complement strand
AGCGTGCTCAGGGCGGGAATCCTAAAACAACACCTTAGTTATTATGTCTGGGTTGCTTAAAAAGATACTTTTTCTGGAAACGCTTTATACGGTTCATTTTCAGCTCTTAAACTTTACAAAACTTTATGAGTGGTCAATAGCTGATTTGGGGCTGTTTTTGGCGTTTTTTCATGCTTATGTTGGTTATTTTCAGGTTAAAACTTTACGATATTTATTTATAGCAGGGTGCTTTACAGCAGAGCCATGAGACTCATCCGGCTGATACTGGCTGTATTCATGCTGCTTGTTGTGGCGGGTATAGCCCATGCTGCTACACTGCATGGCAAGATATATGACATAGAGCTCAATGAGCTCAACAATGTGGTTGTTGAGGTTGATTCTGAGCCAAAGCAACGGTATGTCTCAAAGGATGGAGCGTATTCTTTTGAGCTCAATCCTGGAGATTATGTTGTGACTGCAAGCTATATGCCTGATGAACTGCATGAATATATGACAGCAGAGAATGTTTTGATAAAGGAGGAAGGTGACTTTGTGTATGACCTTTTCCTTTTCCCTGATTTTGATGTTGAGGTAGAGGAGCTCCTGCAGGAAGAGGATGTATTTGATGTTGGAGAGACTGTTGTTGATGAGAACGGCAAGATATCTGGTGTCACTATAGCAATAATTGCGATTGCTGTGATTGTCTTTCTGCTTGTCATCTATTTCATTGTGGGGCGCAGGAAAAAACAAGAAGAGAAAGCGGAATTGAAAGAGATAGATAAGGCAAAGAAGCAGATAAAGCAGCAGCCAAAGAAAGTGGTCTCTGAAGAAGTTGCAGACACAGATCTGCAGAAAGTAATCGACGTGATAAAGAAAGAGGGTGGCAGGACAACACAGAAAGAGCTTCGCAAGCAGATACCGCTCAGCGAAGCAAAGATCAGCCTCATGATTTCTGAACTAGAGCACAAGAAGATAATTCAGAAAGTCAAGAAAGGTCGCGGCAATGTATTGATTCTCAAGAAGAAATGATTATTTACTTTTGTGATTGTTAACATATTTGGCTACAGCACCGGCAATGCTGAACAAGAATATCGTGGTTATCCAAATAACAAAAGCAATACCTGCAACAGTCCATAGTATAGGTAACAAGTCCATGTTTCCACCCGGTTATTCTTAAAAAAGAAAAAAAGAAAAAATTGAAATTATTTGTTCTTTCCTTTATTGCCTTTGTCTGAGTTATCTGGCTTTTCCTTATCAGGCTCTTCGTTGTCTCCGCCTTTGTTACTATTGCCTTTATTGCCTTTCTCCTCAGACTCTTCGCCGCCTTCTGCTTCTGCGTCCTTGTTCTTGCCCTGGTTGGTCTTCTTCAGGTCTGTGTGCGTGACAGTCACGCTCTTTCCGCCATTCTCCTTGTCCTCGATGACCTTCATCTTGACACGGACACGGTTCTTCTTGGCCTTGACCGTTGCTTCAACCTTGGCAGTGGAGTCTTGGAATGCAGACAGCATCTCGTCAAGCTGACCCTGTTCCTCTTCAGTGAGTTCGCCTTTTACCTCGAGCTTTATGTTCTCGCTCAGCTCATTGAGCTCGTCCTGAAGATTCTCAAGATCCTCTTCGATATCTTCAACCTCTGCAAGCTCTTCCTCGGCATCGTCTTCCTCGATATCGTCTATGTTATCCTCGACTTCCTCAAGGGTCTCTTCAAGCTCTTCCTGGGCTTCCTGGGCTTCACCGAAGCGCTTCTCGGCAATCATCATCTTGACTTCTGCCTTTCTTTCAAGCGCGTGAGCAAGACCTTTCTTAGCCTTTGCAGACTTGCCCATGGTCAGTTTCAGAGAAATCCTTTCCATAGCCCTTTCAAGTCCCCAGAACGGGCTGTCAGGGGTGACGCCTGCTTCTTCCTCATCTTCCTCATCAACATCGATCAGAGGCTCTTCCTCTTCTTCCTCTTCGTCAGCAGCTTCATCATCTCCTGCGTCCTCTTCGTCTTCTTCGTCTGTCTCTTCTTCGTCTTCTACTTCCTCTTCGTCTTCATCGTCAGCAGCTTCATCATCTTCCTCGTCTGCTTCATCTTCCGCATCTTCTGTCTCTTCTTCGTCAGCTGCTTCGTCATCTTCCTCATCTACTTCCTCTTCGTCTTCCTCATCAGTCTCTTCTTCGTCTTCTGTCTCTTCTTCATCTTCTGGAGTCTCATCATCCGGAGTCTCCTCTGTTTCGTCTGGCACATCTTCAGTGTCTTCAGCCACAGCGCCTATTGCCATGATGCTGAAAAGCATGAGAAGCGCCAGCAACACACCCAACATTTTCTTCATTTTCGATACCTCCTGGTTTTATTTGGATTTTGTGCAATATGCACATACCTGGATGCAGCATAACTGCACATACTATTATATCAGGGACATACTTAGTTATTACCTGCAGAACATGGTTTTCCACAGGCTTATGACCCTCTTAAAGCGCTGTTAATAGTTCACTATTGTTCATTAGGTCTTTTTTCCCTGCAAAACCTCTTTTTTTGTGTTGTTTCCTTCTTATATGGTGTTTTGCACCTTATCTTTGGGAATCCTTGGGTATATAGGGCTTTAGCTCTGCAGCCCTGATAACCCTGTCTATAAGGTTCTGAGCCTGCTCGGCCCCATAATGCTCAAACATATATGGTGTCTGGAGCAGTATTGCTGAAGCCACAACGCGGGGCATCTGCATATTCTGCTCATCCATCTCATCAACATAAGATGCAATATGCGGGACCACATCTGTTGTCTCAGTGCCGTCTCCAAGCCTTGCGACCAGCTGTGGAGAGCTGTCTTTGCTGTATCTGAGGTACATCTCAACGTAGAGGCAATCCAGCTCTATTGTTGGCAGATCAGGTTCATCATTGCAGATCTTTTCTATGTCTGAAAGGTCGACTACAACGACTATGTCGTCGTCATTGCCGCTATTGCCATCAGACTGCTGTGCAATGTACTCATCTCCACTGGGCTTTTGCTCATAACATCTCCATACTTCCTCTAAACTTCTTGCGTGTTCCATTTTCTTTTTCTCCTTGCGTTTTTTATCATTGTGTGAGTTAGGATCATAATCCGCAACACCCGCCTGGTGCTGCGGCGCGCTGTCAAATGCGAGGCATACCCTGTATGGTCTAAAGCGCTATGGATATTATGGTGAGAAAATACTTAGTTATTATCTGCAGAACATAGCTTTTAAATGGTTCATAAACTTATTAGAATCTGGCTGTTGGTTTATTATTGTTCAATATCTGTTATTTCAGGAAAACAAGGTTTTTCTTGCCTCTTTTCTCCTTGTGGATGACTTTCCGCTCTTGTAACTCCTTAAGAAGGCCTGAAAGCTTTGCTTTGGAAAATCCTGTAGCGATGCGTAGAGTACCCTGCTCACAGCTGCCTTCCTTTAGTTTCAGGATGTTGATTATCTGCTCCTCGTCCTCTTTGAGATGGCTTTCTATGACTCTCTGCTCTGCAGGCTTTTCAGCTTTGCTCTCTTGTGTTCTGCTGTGCTTCCTTGATTTTCGCGTTATGTATGCGCTGCTGACTATGATCACTAAAGCAGCGATGATGACAATCGTGAGAGGTGTCTTGTAATTTGAAGGTCTCTTGTACTTAAGATACAATGCCACTTCATCACCTTTTTTCAGGTCTTCAAACTGCCATATGACTGAGATTGCCCTACCATCTGTGTCAAGTGTCTTTGGTTTTGGAAATATCGATGAGCCTTGGACAGCACCTTTTCTCATCGGCTTTTCAAGGATCGCTCCTTCTGGAAGCGAGAGCCTGATGGTCATCTTTTCAGTGTCAAAAGGTGCATTGATGGATGCGACAAATGTATCTTTCTCCAGCAATTCCCTTGTAAGGTAATCGTAAGTAACAAGCCTGTTCCCTCTAAGGTAGAACATCAGCTTGTTGAACTCAAGTATTGCAGGGTATTCAAATCCATCGACCTCGTTGGTGATGCTGCTTGCATCATAAGGCAGCTCTACAGAGAAATTGGTTGATTGTTCTGATGCGAATAGAAGATATGATTCAACTAAGACCTTGTCCTGCTCTATGTACATCTGGATATTGTACTTTGAAAGATAACTATCTTGCCCTGTATCTTGCGGAGCCTCTTGAGCAAGAATCTGTGGAGCGAACAATGCTATAGCTAATGCTAGAATGCAGATAAAATGTGTTAATTTGGTTGGATTAAACAAGTTCGGCCTCCAACCTCCAAATTCCCCTCACATTAATACTAAGAGGGTATTTAAATACTTTTCCGGCAATATTTATAAATGCAGAATACGAGGTGTTGGCCATGATACAGCTCCAGGGAGACTATCTGGAAGGTGGAGGTCAGCTTGTAAGGACAGCACTTGCTCTTTCTGCGCTTACTGGTAAGGGCTTTGAGGTGGATAAGATACGGCATGGGCGTAAAGTGCCAGGATTAAAGGCGCAGCACATGCATTGTGTCGAGGCGCTCAAGAAATTATGCGGGGCTACTGCTGAGGGTGCTGAGCTGGGTTCTGAATACCTTAAGTTTGTTCCAGGAAAGATAGAGCCAAAGACAGTGTCTGTCGACATAGGGACTGCTGGTTCAGTAAGTCTTCTTCTGCAGTCGCTTCTGCTTCCTGCAATACTTGCAGGCGGTAAAGTGCGGTATAAAATAAGAGGAGGGACATCTGGAAAATGGGCCATGCCTTATGATTTTCTGAGAGAGGTTTTTGTGCCGCAGTTACAGCGTTACGCGGACATTGACCTTCAACTTGTGCGGCGCGGTTATTATCCTAAAGGTGGCGGAGATATTGATCTTAAGATAAGGGGAAAATACACTTTTATCAATAAACAAGAGGCTCCGCAAATCAAGATGATAGAGCAAGGGCATCTCATGCAGATAAAGGGCGTGAGCCATGCGTCATCTGACCTTGAGAAAGCAGAGGTGGCAGAGAGGCAGGCAAGAGCGGCAAAACGTCTGCTGATGAAACTTAATATCCCTGTGAATATTGATGCGACGTATAGCTCGACATACAGCACAGGATCAGGGATAACACTTTGGGCTGTGTTCTCAAAGGATTCAGATGATATTGATGTTATGAACCCTATAAGGTTAGGGGCGGATGCGCTCGGTGAGCGAGGGAAACGGGCCGAGGTTGTGGGTGAAGAGGCTGCAAAGAATCTATTGGGCGAGATAGGGAGCGGATCTCCTGTTGACATTCATATGGCAGACAATCTCGTGCCTTTTATCGCATTGTTCGGCGGAGAGATTAAGGTGTCGAAGGTGACTGACCATGCAAGGACAGGAGCCTATGTTGTCGAGAAGTTCTTAGGGAAATGTCTAGAGATTGACGATGCTGATAAAACTATAAGAAGTATATGATATGCTCTTAGGATTTTTGCCTTTCTTTTGATTCTTTCCTTGCTGGCTTTCTCTTATTCTGCCTCTTACCTTTCCCAAACTTTCCGTTCTCTTCCCTTGCCTGGAAAACAAGAAGGTCTTCTGTGGTGATCTTCATCCCTTTCTTGATCTTTTCCTCGACGCTCTTTTCCTGCTCTGCAATCTTCTTCTCTTCAGCCTTCTTTGTTTTCTTCTTCTCTTCGAGGTTTATTCCATCAAGCTTTGCCTTAAGCGAGCGTATATCGTCAAGTTTTGCCCTGATAAGGTCGCCCTGTTTAGTCCACTGCTGCTTTAGATCGACAAATTTCTTGAGTGCCTCTTCCTCTTTCTTCCTCAGGTCGCCTATCTGCTGTGAGGATTCGATAAGCTCCTCATGGAACTGCTGGCTGCTCTCAGCCTTTGTCTGCACCTTCCTGTGCGTGTCATCTGCCTTCTTCCTGACCCTGTCC
This sequence comes from Candidatus Woesearchaeota archaeon, assembly GCA_019322385.1. Taxonomy (GTDB): domain Archaea; phylum Nanobdellota; class Nanobdellia; order Woesearchaeales; family UBA11576; genus JABMQF01. Next base: position 3,707 of record JAHWIS010000085.1, on the reverse strand, counting down.
AGCTCTTTCCTCAGCTGGTGGACCTTCTCGAAAACATCGCTCACTTCGCGGGACTGCTCCAGCACCTTCTTTTTTTCTGATATCATCTTCATGACCCGCTGCTCGACGCTGAACGGCAACGCCTCTGTCTCTATCTTGAACTCGAGCTGCTCTATCTCCTGCTGTATCTTCGACGGGTCGACGCGCATACCGAACTTGTTGGTGGTGGCCTGCTTCTCTGCCTGAAGCTTCTTCATCTCATCCATCTTCTGCTTCAGCAGCTTGTTGAGCTCCTGTCTACGGGTCTTTGAGTCCTTCACCTGCTTGGTGAATGTGTTACGCTTGCCTTTGGCGTCGCGTATAGACTTGGCAACATCAGAAATCTCTCTTGTAGCACGTCTCTTCTTCTCGAACCAAGCCTCTTTTTGAGAATTCAGCTCAGCGAGCTTGGCCTTAAGAGTATCGAGCTCTTTTCTCTTTGCTTCGACTTCCGCCAGTATTTTTTTCCTTTCTTCCTCATTCATTTGAATCCCGTTGAAATAATGAAAAAAATGTGCTTAAGAGCACATCAAAAAACAAAAGCAAGAGGGACCTGTCTATCCGAACAGGGCGCCGAGTCCTGCGGCTGCTTCCTCCTCAGACTTCTTCTCCTCTTCCTTCTTGGCTTCTTCTTTCTTAGGCTCTCCGCCACCTTCTGCAGGCGCGGCTCCTCCTGCGGCAGGTGCAGCAGCAGCTGGAGCGACAACAGCAGCTTTCTCAATCGCTTCGTCAATATTAACACCTTCAAGAGCAGCGACCAATGCCTTCACCCTTGCTTCGTCAACCTTTACGCCGGCAGCCTCAAGCACTTTCTTTACTGAAGCCTCATCCACCTTCTGACCTGCTTTGTGCAGCAACATTGCAGCGTATACATATTCCATTTTGATTCCCTCCATGTATTATGATTCTTTGTTACCTTTTTTTAGCTCTCAGGCACTTTTGCCTTCAAGCTGAGCATCTGGTTGTGAGCCTTTGAAAGCAATTCAGGCATCACAGTGTCAGCATAAATATCCTGTGAAGTGGCCAATGCCTTGGCATCAGTGAACGCTTTTGTTATCAGCATGATTGTTGTCTCTTTAGTGAGGATGCCGCACTCCATGGCGAGATTGAATGCCCACCTGTGGCCATTGGTCACATTGGCGATGTATTCCTGCTCGTCGATGGCAAGTACATCCTTAGTGAATATGTTCCCGTCCTCATAGGTTGCGACGAGGTCAAGCCCTATCTCCATAGGTTCGATGCCGAGCCTTGTCAGGATGCCTGCAAGGTCAGCGCTTATCGTATCGCCTTCCTTTGCAACCTCTGAGTCCTTCTTTATCGCGACCTTGCCGTTCTCAATGCCTGCAGCAATGCCTGCCTGTCCTAGTTGTCCTATGATTGGACCTGGCGCAAAGCCTGTCGGTCCTGCAGGGACTATAATTTTATTCGGAGCAGTCTGGCCTGCCTTTATCGGAGCAGTTGACTTGTTCTTCTGCAGTGTCTTGTAGAGCGAGAATGGATTCTTTTTCGTGAACAGCAATGCAGGCATGCCTTTCAGGTGAAGTATCAGTTTTTCAACGCCTGGCTTTTCTTTTGCAGCCTGCTCAAGGGCGAGCTTCATGAGTCTCCTTTTGCTCATCCTGAGCACAACCGTCTCCCTGAGCTGAGCCCTCATGTTCTGGAGCTGTTTTGTAGGCAGGTTCTCCATGTTGACAGCGCCGACTATAGGATACTCCTTCGCAAGCTTGACGAATTCCTTGATTACATTCTTCTTCGCTTCTGGTATCTTCACTGTCTTTACCATTCTTATTTTACCTCAACAGGCTTGCTCATGGTAAGCTTGAGCAATATACTCTTGACATTATGCTCTTCATTAGGAAGCTTGTGGATCAGTGCGTTGTAGATAGTCATTATGTTGTCAATGATCTCATCATCGCTCTGTTCTTCTATGCCGACTGCGCACTTTATGACTGGCTGGACCTTTGCCTTTGCATTGACAGTCTTCTGCAGGCGCTCATAAAGAGGCTGCAGCGATGCCTTTGGCGGCACAACACAACCTGCTTTTGGATTCGGCATCTTGCCCCTGGTGCCCAGCACTTTACCGAAGACCTGAGCCACCTTTGGCATTATCGTTGCCTGAGCAATGAAGAAGTCATGCTCCTGTGCAAGTTTCTTTGTGAGCTTCTTGTCCTTTTGATATTTAGAGAAATCATCAACAAAGACAGTGGTGTCGCAGACCTTGCCTGCTTCTTCCTTCAGCTCAGGACCTGCAAAAGCGCAGATCCTTATAGGCTTGCCTTTTGAGTAATGCAGAGGGACATAGATATCCACGTGCTGGTCTGGTTTCTTCATATCCAGCCCTCTTAGATTTATGATTAAATCGAACGTCTGCTTGAAATTACGCTTCTTAGAACTCTCTTTCAGCTTCTTGAGCGCTTCTTTGATGCTATTTTTGTCCATATGACCATCTCCACCCTCCTACACGCCTAAACTGGCTGTAGTCTGCGGGAATTCTGCTTTAAAGCTGTTTATACTGGATGAAGAAGGGATTTATAAAGATAGTGGTTGGGCCTTTAAATATACAAGAACTCCTTCTGCTTGTCTATGGTGGTGTAGGGCACTTCCCCGAATTCGCAGCTGCTGCAAGTGGGATCTAAGGATATCCAGCCGTCTTTTTCCTTATATTTCTTTGGGGCACTGTCTATCTTCACTTGGACATAGACATGGCCTGGTATGAATGCGAACCGTGTTGGTATACCTACTGCAGACTGGAAGTTTGCTAGCAGTATTGCAAGGCCATCGCAGTCAGCGCCTCGTGTCTGAAGTGTTTCGAACGGGCTCTCAAGATAGTTGTTAGGCGGGTCGCCGACATACTGAAAGTTATCCCGCACAAAATAGAACAATGCCTTTGAGTAGCAGACATTGCTCTCTCTGCAGCTTGCTGTCGCGATCATTGCTGCTGTGTTGCGTATTGACTGATGATCTGGCATGAGAAGCTGTCTCATGTTTGCCCTTGATCCTGCAGGCAGTCCTGGGTTTTCCTCTGTAAGCTGGTCTATTGCATTTGGCATGACCTCTTCAGGCAGAGGGATGTTCTTTGGAGAAGGATCAAGCTTCAGACCATAGTAAGGGACAACCATCATTATTATCAGAAGGAGTAGAAGAAGGGCGGTGAGGTAAGAGAACATGTTACGCCTTGATGGCTTGTCTTTTGTCTTTTGGGTATGATGTCTGTGCTCTTGGTGCAGTTCTTTTTCTGCTCTTTTCGCGTCTTCAATTAGGTCTTCTTCTCTCATATGTTTCTGATTCACGCAAAAAACTTTATAAATGCTTCGCTGTTCCTTTGGTCTTGCTATGGGGAAGCACAATCCAATGCCAAAGCATATCGGGATAATTCTTGACGGAAACAGAAGGTTCGCCAAGAGATTGATGGCAAAACCTTGGAAGGGGCATGAATGGGGTGCAAAAAAGGTAACAAAGCTATTTGAGTGGTGCAAAGAAGTGGGGATCAATGAACTTACTCTTTACGCATTCTCAATGCAGAACTTCAACCGCCCAAAGAAAGAGTTTGATTACCTGATGAAACTATTCCTTGACTTCTTTGATAAGGCTAGAAATGATGAAAGAATACATAAGAACAAAATAAGAATAGGATTCATAGGAAGAATACACTTATTCCCAAAAGAAGTCTATGAGAAGATGCTTGAATT
>JAHWIS010000084.1 GCA_019322385.1 Candidatus Woesearchaeota archaeon | reverse complement strand
TCATGTCACTGCCGCCGCAGATGTTTATGAGCGCGCCGTTTGCGCCGCTTATGTCGACGTCAAGCAGCGGGTTGTTGATCGCCTTTTCAACAGCCTCTGTCGCCCGGTTCTCTGAATCTGATTCGCCCACACCTATGAGAGCGACGCCTCCCTTGCCCATCACAGTCCTTATGTCTGCAAAGTCAAGGTTGACAAGCCCTGCCTTAGTGATGAGCTCTGCGATGCCCTTGACAGCATTCGCAAGTATCTCATCGACAACCTTGAAGGCTGTCTGGAGCGGAAGGTCAGGAGCGAGCTCAAGGAGCTTGTCGTTCGGGATCACTATGAGCGTGTCGACGATGTTCTCCATCTTCTCCAGGCCGACGACAGCGTTCTCGTATCTTCGCTGGCCTTCCATAGCGAACGGAAGGGTGACAACGCCGACGACAAGAGAGCCAAGCTTTTTGCCCACCTCTGCAATGACAGGCGCAGCGCCTGTACCTGTGCCGCCTCCAAGGCCGCACGTCACGAATATGAGATCAGACTCCTGCAGGGACTTCTTGAGATCCGCCTCGTTCTCTTTTGCAGCCTCCTCACCTATCCTTGGCTGGGAGCCTGCGCCGAGTCCGCTCGTGATCTCTTTCCCTATGAGTATCTTCTTTGACGCATTCGCGTAAAGCAGGTCCTGCGCGTCTGTGTTGACTGCTATGATCTCAGAGCCTTTGACGCCGATCTCCATGATGCGGTTGATGGTGTTGTTGCCGGCACCACCGACACCGACCACCTTGATGCGGGCCATCTGCCTCTGCAGAAGGGCCTCAAGTTCTGCGTCAAGCTCATCCTTTATTGAATATCTCTGTGTCTGTGCCTGTTCAGTGCGTTGTGGCTCTGGTTCAGGCATATGATGCTCCTCATGAAGAGACTGCGTAACAACCTCTTGTTCTGGAGCGCTCTCATGATGCGTGACTGGTTCATGAAACTCTGGTTCATGATTCTCTTGCTCGTGATGCTCTGCAACAGGTTCCTGATGCTCAGCAATCACCTCTTGATTTTCAGCAGATTCTTGATGCTCAGCAAATGTCTGCTGTTCCTCATCTTCCTGATCAACCCTTTGGGTTGCTTCCCGAATAAAACTGTCCAACATGTCCACCTCCCTTAGCGATCACGGTTTTTTTGTCTCCCTCTTTTTTTGATAATATAATAACAGTGATTATATAAACCTTGTTTTGGTGTTTTTAAGCAGACTTCTCTTCTGGTGCCTGCTCCTTGTTTTCCTTTGGTTTTGGTTCAGGTTTTTGTTCTGGCTTGGCTGCTTTTTTCGGAGTCTTGAACTCAACTTCCTTGATATCTGGCAGTATGGTTGTTATCCTCTGCTTAAGCATGCCAAACAGCTCATCAGGGAACTCTTTCTGAACAGTTATTGCTGCCTTGCCTTCTTTTATGTCGATGCTTATTGAATCTTTTTTCTGGTTCAATGCAAGCTCGACAAGCGCCATCACCTTTTCTTTCTGGTCTGTGAGTTTCCTTTTGATATTGACTTTGTAGATGACTTCCTTTCCTGCAAAAGGATGGTTGAAATCAACGACTGTCCTGCCGCCTGTCACTGTTCTTATTGTGCCCACTGCTCCATCAATATTCACCTGGAGGCCTACGACCGGGTTGATGCCCTGCTTCTTGAACACCATTGTTGGCACGAGCTTCATGAGCTTGCCGTCCTTGTAGCCGAATGCCTTGTCTGGCGATAGCAGGAGCTCGTGCTCTTTGCCTACTTCAAGGCCTTCAAGGCTTGCGTCAAGCCCCTTGAGTATCTGGCCCTGACCAATGCAAATCGCTATCGGTCCGTAAGTCATCTTATCGTCAAATATGCCTTCTTTCTTTGCAATCTCCTCAATATTTGTATCGAAGACTATTTCAGGCTCTTTTAACCTACCTACATACTCAATCTCTACAAAATCCGCGTTTTTAATCGTTTCAGACACTTTACTTCCCTCTAGCTCAGTTTATAAATCTTAGAAGGATGCAGTTGCTTATTGGCAGTTTCTATATAAAGGTTTGGGTTCAAGTCCTGCTCTTGATGAAGTCCATTACCTTCTGGATTGCCTGATCTAATGTTAAGTTTGTGGTGTCTATTACCAGATCATAATTCTTTTTTTCCAGGAAGTCTACATTGTAGTATTTCTTGTATCTGTCGTTTGTCTCGTCCCTTCTCTTGTTGAGCATCGCAAGGACTCCTTCTGGTGTGTCTTGCTTGGCTTCATCTGGCCTCTGGTGCTTGAACACCCTCTTGGCTCCCTCTAATGGTTCTACATCCAGAAATATCTTGATGGAATGCGGGATGAAGTGGAATGCGACCCAGCCATCTATGATAAAGTCATCTTGTTTCTCACCCATCTCTTTTGTGAGATCATCTGCTTCCTTGTCAGTCCATATCTCTTTCTTGCCTACCTCATTAAGCTCATCAATAGTCATGCCATATCTTCTTGCTATCTCCCCTCTCAAATCCCCAACAGAATGATGCTTATACCCTAATTTTTCAGCTATCACTTTTGCAACTGTAGTCTTGCCGGATCCTGGTGCTCCTGATATTGTTATGATCATATTTGTGTGGAATAAGAAGTTGTTTAAAAGGTTTTTGTGCAGTAAATATTATATAATGCAGGTTATTGGTTATTTGCATGAAACAACGCCAGCTGATTGAGAACATATGCATCATACTTCTGAGGAACAAGTATACTGTGAAGAGTCTTGTGCGGAGCGGTTTTGATATTGTTGCGAGGCTTGGTGGGAAGATAATACTTGTCAAGGCTGTTGAGGATGCGAATACTCTTTCGCGGCAGGCTGTTGAAGAGATGACGAAAGTGGCTGAATACATGCAGGCAGTGCCGCTCATTGTTGCAGATAAAGCAGGTTTCCTGCTGGAGAGGAACATTGTGTATTCGCGGCATGGAGTGTATACATTGAACCTTGATACGTTTGAGAACTCTGTGCGGAACAGGATGCCTTTCATCAAGAGCAGCAGGGCAGGGCCTACTGTGCAGCTGAGCGGGGAGATGCTGCGGAAGCGGAGAGAGGACCTTGGGCTTTCGCTTAATGAGCTTGCAGCAAGGATAGGTGTTTCGCGCAAGATGATACAGAAGTATGAATCTGGCGGGGCAGAGGTCACGATACAGAAGGCTGTGCGCATGCATGACACGCTTGGAAATGACGTGTTCAAGCGGATCGATATCTTTTCCAGGCCGAAGCTCCATGTCATAGGGATAGAACAGAAAGGCGTTGTGTCAAAGAAATACCTTGATCTTGGATTCAAGGCAGCCGAGACACGCAAGTCGCCTTTTGATGTGATCGCAAAGAGAAACAAGGAAGTGATACTGACCACCATTGGTGACAAAGTTAACCCAAATGTCGAAAAGGTCGGTGACCTGATCGATGCAGACAGGCTCATGATATACAAGAAAAAGAAACCCAAAGATATCCCGAGCCTAAAGAGAAAAGAGTTCCTTGAGATAGAGAAGGCAAAAGCGCTCATAAAGTTCCTGAAAGAATTCTGAAATGTATGAATTTACGTCGTGGTAGTAACTTTTGTGAATTATATAATTTATATACGATTGTGTCGAAAGTTTTTTAAAGTTCACGCAAAAACCTTTTTACTTAGCTCATAAAAAGGTGATAACAATGGAAGACTACGAAGATGATGAGTTCTTTGATTCACAAGAGCAGACCGTTTCTATAGATGAAGATGACGAAGAAGAAGACCCTAAAGGCAATGCCTTCATGAGAGGTGTTGAAAAGGCCACAGAGATCAGGGATGTTGTAGAAGGGGAAGAGGAAGAAGAGTACTAAATCTTTTTTATCTTATTGATTATGCTTTTTCTGCGATAACTTAATAAATAGAACATGATTGAATCAGGTGAAACGAGGTGATCATGTGGTAGACCTTAATGCAACAGCAATCCCTATTCTAGGCCCTATAGGCTCTCTGATCAACGCAATAAAGGTTCTTGTTGGAGGTGTCTTCGGCATATACCTCATCATCCTTTACATAAGATACAAGGAGTACACGCTGCTGAGAAGGATGTACAGGGAGTTCAGGGAACTCAGGGAGGAGACGCGCTCAATAGCAAAGAAACAGCACATCAGGCTTGAGCCGATAAAAGAGTCAAAGCTGGGAATAATCAAAGATAAGATCAAGGAAAAGATAGAAGAGCGAAGGCTCAACAAAGGTTCGAAGAAGAAATAAAATGGATGATTTCAAGCTTCACATAATAGAGAAGATAGTTGATGAGGTCGGCGGGGACGGGATCGATGAGTCAGTCATTGAGGTACCGCCTGACCCTAAGCTTGGTGACTATGCATTCCCATGCTTTGTTGTCTCAAAGAAGCTGAAGAAGCCGCCTGCAAAAGTGGCAGAGTTCCTAAAGGGAAAGATAGAGCCGGATGAGCTGATCGAGAAGGTCGAGAGCGCAGGGGCCTACCTGAATTTCTTTGTAAAGCAGAAGAAGATCGCTGAGAAGGCGCTTAAGGAAGTGTTTGAGAAGAAAGACAAGTATGGCAGCAGCAAAATAGGGAATGGCGGCAAGGTCGTGTTTGATTATAGTTCTCCAAACATTGCAAAGCCTTTCGGCATCGGGCATCTGCGGAGCACTGTGATAGGCAATTCCCTTTACAGGATATTCAATTTCGTGGGCTATTCCTCTTTCGGCGTGAACCATCTCGGAGACTGGGGCACACAGTTCGGAAAGCTTATCGTGGCGTTCAGGAACTGGGGGAATGAGAAAGAGCTTGAGAAAGAGCCTATAGCGCACCTGTTCAATGTCTATGTCAAGTTCCATGAAGAGATGAAGATAAGGCCTGAGATAGAGGATGAGGCAAGGGCATGGTTCAAGAAGCTAGAGGATGGTGACAAGGAAGCAATGCAGCTGTGGGAATTGTTCAAGTCTCTCAGCCTTGAGGAGTTCAAGAGATACTATGCAGAGCTGGACATACATTTTGACTCATGGCATGGCGAGGCATTCTACAATGACAAGATGGATGCTGTTGTCAAGATGCTGAAGAAGAAGAACCTGATCACATTGAGCGAAGGCGCAAAAGTCGTTGAGGTCGGGGAGGACATGCCGCCAGGCATTGTTGTAAAGACAGATGGTGCCACGACTTATATGACAAGAGACATTGCAGCAGCGCTGTATAGGATGGAAGAGTATAAACCAGCAAAGCTGTTGTATGTTGTTGGAGCGCCGCAGAAACTTCACTTCAGGCAGCTGTTTACAGTGCTTGACATGATGGGCGAGATGAAGTGCGAAATGAAGCATATTGACTTCGGGCATTATCTTGGCATGAAGACCCGGGAAGGGAACATCATATTCCTTGAGGAAGTGCTGGATAAAGCAGTCGAGCTTGCAAAGAAGATAATAAAAGAAAAGAACCCTGACCTGGCAGACAAGAATGAGATCGCAAAGACAGTCGGCATAGGGGCGATCATATTCGGCGACCTTGTCAATGACAGGGTGCGGGACATGGAATTCTCATGGGACAAGATGCTGAGCTTTGAGGGAGAGACAGGACCATATGTGCAGTATGCGCATGCAAGGATATGCTCTATATTACGGAAGTATGGAGAAGATGTCTCTGTTGATGTTGATTTTGAACTCTTGAAAGAGGATGCTGAAAAGGAGCTTCTCAAAAGGGTCTATGCATTCAAGAATGTTGTAGTGGATGCTGCAGAATCATACAAGCCTTCGATCATCGCGCGCTATCTCATCGATCTCGGGCAGGTGTTCAACACATTCTATAACAGCTGTCCTGTGATAAAGGCAGCAAATGAAGAGCTTGCCAAGACAAGGGTGCTGCTGTGCGATGCAGTGAGGCAGGTACTTGCTAATGGACTCTATCTGCTTGGGATGAAGGCTCCGCAAGAGATGTAAGAGCATTAATTATTGTGATTCTTTCGGAATAGTTTTGGAATTCGGCGTAAGCTATAAAAGAATCTGCAGGATTCCGTATTTATCATGACATCAGACCTCGCTAAAGCAGATAGTGAAGATATTCTTGAATTCCTGTATGACATAAATGAAGATGTGCTGTTCAAGTTCCTGGCACAGCAGGGCGATGATTTCCTAGAATCACTTTTGCAGAGCGGGACAATGCCTGACATAGAGGAATTGGTCGGTCATGAGTATGATGGATGGAGCACGCTTCCTGTGACAAAGCATCTCAAGATGCAGAAGTTCAGGAAAGGCTTCCTCAAGCTTGACGAGGATTTCTATGTCGGGTATAATTCACGCATGGTCACGAATGACATCAATGAAGGATGGATATACCAGCTTGACAAGGACGGCAAGGCAAAAAGATGGAGAATATTCGATGTCATGCCTGCAAACACAAACCCTGAGAACAATCTCTATCCGAATTCGCTGCTTTTTGATTACAGGACAGGAAGGAACCTCCCGATTCTCGAAGAGACAGTGCGGGACTTTGTTGTCGAGGTAAGGCCTGGCGATCCTACTGTACTGCTCGGGAAGATGTACAACAAATTCGGGAAACGGTTTGTCTTCCCAAACTATTTCATCCTGAAAAGGGCTGAGCGCATCTCTTCTGAGCTTGAAAAGAGGTTGAGAAGTCAATACTTCTGGTGAAAATGGCAAACATAATCATAACAGGCGGTGCAGGGTTCATAGGAAAACAGGCTGCGCGAGCTGCACTGGAAAGAGGGCACAATGTCGCAGTGGTTGATTCCAGGAAACCAAATGGCCTTGAAGGTATATTGTTCGAGGAATGCGACATCACATCGGCCGAGTCTGTGCATGAGGCATTCTACAGGATATACACTGCATTCGACGATCACATCGATGCAGTCGAGCACTTTGCAGCAGCATTCAACTATTCAAAGCCATATCATTTCCTGCGAAAGGTGAATGTCGAGGGCACTGATATTGTTGCTGCGAATGCTGAATTGTTCGGCGTAGAGAAATTCCTGAACATGGGCGCGGTCGCAGAGTATGAGGAAGGCAGTGAAGTGCCTATCAAGGAGAGCACGCCGCTTGCGCCCTGCGAGTTCTATGGCAAGACAAAACAAGAGGCAGAAGAATTGCTTTTTGAGAAGTATCACATGCCAGGCAGGATGAAAGTGGCGACATTCAGGGCGGTGATGGTGTATGGTCCGGATGCTTTAGGGTCTTATATCGACGGGATGTTCAACATGATAAAGAACAGCAAAGGGCCTGTTGTTGTGCCGATGAAAGACACATGCAATTCTTATGTTCATACATATGATATCGGAAGGGCATTCACGCATGCTGTTGAGCATGACTCTGCATTTGTGGAAGATGCTTCAGAACTGAATGATATAGCATACAATCTTGCAGATGAGCATGTGGTGAGCGAGCACAATATCGCAAAGATGATAATAGGCCTGATGCCTGATGACACAAAACGATTCCTTCTCCCTATTGTACCGCATGCTTTGCTGAAGATAGCATCTGCAGCTTCAGAGTATATCGAAGGATTCTTCAAGGAACGGACAAGCCTTCCGAAAGGTGTAGTTCTGCACGCTGCCCATGACCATGTGCTGGACAACAGCAAGTTCAAGGACAGGACAGGATTCAGGTATCATTACCCTACAACATCCCTGGGAATGATAGATGTTGTCAACTGGTATTGCGACAATGTCTGGAAGAAGAATCCTTGATTTTCTGATTGAGTATATTAAAAGGATGCGAAATCTTTATAAGACACCTTCTTGCTGCGATATATATTATAATAGGTGATGGGGGAGAAAATGACTAAAACACGATCAATAGATGATCACTTGCCAAAAGGAGTAGTCAGCAGAGAGATCAGGGGCAATCATTGCTATAAGGCAACAATACCTTTCAGCAAGAAACCCACAAAGAAAGATGTCCATATGATCGCAAGGCATCTTGTGGCATATGTAACAGGAAAAGGCTACGGCAAATTGAGAGCGCAAGCGTCAAAGGACTGCAATGGCAAATGCCGCACTGTACGGATCGATGATCCTGAAACAGGGGCTTCGCCTTTCCTGGTGAGCAGCTTTTTCGTGGGCGGAAGCGAATTAGGACAACATGTTGTGCAGATAATGCAGGCATCGAACTATCATCCGAATGCGAGACTTCTTGAGAGCTATGTCAAGGATATGAAGAAGGGATCAAAGTAATCCTGCTTTAGGTGTCTTAGAAGCGTTCATGTCCTGGTAGAATAATTTTCTATATTTCCTTACGAATCTCTTTATCTGCATTCTTGAGGCATAGACAGGCATGACTTCCAGTCCTGTCATAAATTTGATGTCGCGCAGTTCCAGCTCGAGGTCGCTCCCTTCAAGATCACTGCTGACAGCAAACCGTATTGCAGGGAATGGTTCCTTTTCTGGTATTATATAACTAAGCCCTCCTAATATGTCAGGAACCTTGTAGTGCTGGCCTTGTGCTTTGAGTGCAGCAAATTCCTCGTGCGTAAGAAGGTCTATAGGCATGACATTGCCGAACTTTGCAACAGTGAGTGAGAACTTCATGACAGCCTCTGGCTGGATCTTGAAATGACGAAGGTTCACGCGCCTTGGTCTGGGCATTTGCCCTGACATTTTAGAAAAAGAAAAAAAAGAAAAAAAGGGCTTACTTGCCCCAAGCCATTATACCTATAATAACAAAGTTAACGATAGGTACTATTAGCAAGATGCCCCACCATCCTGGCTTTCCGATCGCTTCTGCAATCTTCCACCAGAGGTAGACCATCACAACCATCATTGCCAGACCACCGATGAAAGGTATGATCGGCAACAGGACTGCTAATGTCCACCAAGCAGGAACACCTGCAACCTGGGTCATCAGATACACGTTAGCAATCGGTATCCAGGCAAGCCAGGCATTCTTGGTATTCTTCTTCTTGGCAATGAACATAAGCGCCAAGGCAAAATAGACATACACGGCCAGCATGACAATCAGCCATACCACAAAGAACGCACCCATGAATCCCATTCCGGGAGTAGGTCCTAAAAGTGCCATATTCAACCACCTCCAAAGTTTTTAATAGATTCTATATTTAAATATAGAAATAGAGAAGTGAAGTTCCATTTATAAATATTATGCAAAAAAAGAAAAAATTACCTGTCGTGCCAGGCAACAAGTCCCCATACGACAAGGTTTGCAATGCCTGCAAATATCCCTATGAAAGGTATGAAACCTCCCAGATGGATAAGCGCCAAAGCACCAGGGTATTTCCTTCTTTCATATATCTTCCATGTCCAGATGATCATGAACACGAAGTTGGCAATCGGGACAAGAAACATAAAGACCCAAGGCCATGCGCTTTCCCTCTTCTTCGCCAGGATCGGAAACAGTGCTAATTGTACAAACGGAATCCAGGCAATCCATGCCTTTGGATACTTCAGCTTCTTTGCTATTGTCATGAATGCCCATGCAAAGTAGACATACAATGCAACGAATATCAAAAAGAAGAATGCAAGGAATGTCCCTATCAATGCAAACGCTGTAGCCATAGTAGCAACATCACCATTAACCATAGATATCACCCGTAGTAGGGTAATGATGATGAGTTTAAAAATGTTGGCTTCTCTGGCCACTGCCGCGCTCGCACAGATTCATTAACCACTTCTGTTCGCCCAACTGCGATAATTCCTGCTTATTTTCCCACAGCTCGCTAGGCGGCAGTGGCGCTGAAAAAGAAAGAGGAAAAAGAAAGAAATCATTTCTTCCTTGCATCCAAGTATTTGCTTGCTTCCTGGTCTGCGTTGTGGAAGGCGTAGATTGCAGGGCAGGCCTTGCCTACCTTAGGCTCGTAGTTCTCCCACTCACTGTCGAAAGGGCCCATGTGCCAGCGTATCAGCAAGGCCTCATT
>JAHWIS010000083.1 GCA_019322385.1 Candidatus Woesearchaeota archaeon | reverse complement strand
TTCAGCTCATCTATTGCGCAGAGCCCTTTGTCAGCCATCGGCAATAATCCCTTGACAACCTCCTTTCCTTTCACAGTCACTGCAAGCCCCACTCCTGACGTTCCAGAGCCGAGCCCCATAGATGATATTGGTGCGAGTTCTGTTGCCGCGCTCAGTATCTGTGTCTTTCCAGTCCCTGGATCTCCAAGAAGAAGTATATGTATGTGCTCTGGAGAGAAGAGCTGCAGGACAGCTGCCTTTTTTGCAGCATCAAAACCGACTATGTTTGGCGCAATGACCTGCGAGCAGTTATCGTGTATTGAATTGGCGAATTCAGCAAACAATGTCTCTTCTGTCTTTGCATCAATCTTGTTGTTCACCGCTGAGACAATCTCGTTGACATCCTGGCTGGCTGTTTTGCTCACCAGTTTCGGGAAAGATACATTATCGACAAGTCCTAGCAATGAGACAGTCTCTTTTTCCAGAAAGACCTTTCGCTCCTTGACCAGGCCTTTGACTACACGTTTCTGTTTTTTTGAGACATACCAGTCAAGAGAATCCAATAGGCTCTGCTCATCATCAGAGAGCTTTCTCATCCGTCTTACAACATCGATAAAATTCGCCATCATAACCCCCTATTAATAAGGTATTATTTATTGGGACTAAATAGTATAAAAAGCTTATTGAAAGAATCAGCCTATTGTTGCCCTTGCTGCATCTGCGCCTGCCTAACCACATTATCTGCAGTCGCCTGGTCCCATCCAATCTCAAGCAGATGTGCACGGATCTCTTCTGCAGTGTATCCCTGCCCCATTGCCTGCACAACATAATTACGCAGCTCTGTTACCTCTGGACTTTCTGCTGCTGGCGCCACCCCAGTCACAGGCGCGCCAGGAGCTCCTGGCACTGCTGGTCTTACCGCTTCTGGCTTTGCTGCTGGTACCGCGCCCTTCTTTTTCATCAGCACCACGCCTACCCCTCCAAGTATAGCGAGCACAACCACTACCAATATTATTATACTGGTTGTCATGCCCAGGCCTGCAATCCCTCCAGGAGTCTCCACTATGCCTATCTCATCCTTGAAATTGTCTTGCTCAAGATGCTCTTCCAGCATCTTCTTCTGCGACCTTGTCAGTTTGTCGATGCAGCAGGCCATATCCCCTTCAATGAGCTGTGCTGGTGTTGCCATTGTGTTCAATGCGCCGCAGTACTTCACCTTGAATGTGGCGTCGCATATTACATTCCCGCCGAGCTCAATATATCTTGATGGAAGTATCTCAAAATCCCTTGATATCGCTGCTCGCGCAATCGCCCTAGGGGAAGGATTGTCTACAACTTCTGAATATGAGTCATAACCAGGGAACTGGATCACGATGTCCTCTGCATCAAGGCCATTGCAGAAGCCTATTGTCTCTGTCACTGTCCAGCCAGCGCTTGTCTTTACAGCACGAAGCGAAAGCGGCTGATCAGGTTCATTGATGGATACACAGATGCTTGTCTGCTGCACCTGTCCGAACAATGCAGAGCTTTCCAGTGCACTCTCCAGCTTTGCCTTTGCAGTAGCTTCATCAAGCACAGCATGCCCTGTTATGCTTGCAGAATAAACAACTATAAAATAGAGCCCTACAAGGACTATCAGTACAAATGTAGCGTGTATTGCAAATGATTTGAGCTTCTCACCTGCTTTTTTCATGGTCTCCTCTTTATTTAAGGTCCTTAAATGTCATCTCGCTATTAATAAGTTTCCTTAATATATCCTTCAAATCCGAAATTTTCACTCTTACCTGCTCTGTAGTGTCCCTGTCCCTTATTGTAACGTCATCCTTTTCAAGCGAATCAAAATCAATCGTGACGCAGAAAGGCGTCCCGACCTCATCCATCCTTGCGTATCTTCTTCCCACGCTTCCTGACTTGTCATAAAAGCAGAAGATATCCTGCTTCAGCATCGCAAAGACCTCTTTTGCCTTTTCCCCTACTTTGTTCACAAGCGGAAGCACTGCAACCTTTATCGGTGCCAGCTTTGGATGGAAGTGCATAACGATGTTACCTCTTTCCTTATCATCATCATATGCATCGAACATGAATACCAGGAAGCTCCTGTCAACCCCAAGGCTCGGTTCTGCAACAACATGCGGCACGACCTTCTTCTTTGTCTCCTCATCATGCATGCTCATGTCCTTCTTGCTGTGCTTCATATGCTGCTGAAGGTCAAAGTCGCTCCGGTCTGCAATGCCTTCAAGTTCTTTCCAGCCCCAGGGGAACTTGTACTCCAGGTCCCAGCAGTCTGAAGAATAATGCGCAAGCTCGTCCTTCCGGTGCTGCCTTAACCGGAAGTTCTCTCTCCTGCAGCCCATATCCAGGAACCATTTCTGTTCGACAGCGAGCCAGTATGCGTGCCATGGGCTCTTCACTACACCGTCTGCAAGGGATTTCTTGACTGTCATCTCCTGCGCTTCCTGTTTCTTCTCCTGCATCTCTGCAGAATAGACGAGCAGCTTCTCTTCCACAACCTCGTCGATATATGGGCATTCGCCATGCTTGTCAGGGTGTATGAAATACTCTATCTCCATCTGCTCGAATTCCCTGCACCTGAACAGGAAATGGCGGGGAGCTATCTCATTCCTGAATGCCTTACCCATCTGCGCAATGCCAAAAGGAAGCTTCAACCTTGATGTCTCGTACACATTCTTGAATTCTGCAAATATGATCTGCGCTGTCTCGCCTCGAAGATACGCAGTAGACTTCTCTCCTTCGACTGCTCCGACACTTGTCTTGAAAAGCAGGTTGAATACCTTGGGCGTGTCAAGCTCAGCATTGCCGCACTTGGAGCATTTGACATTGTTCTCCACAATCAGCTTGCCGAAGTCCTCAGGACTCAATCCTTCTGCTGCTATCTTGAGCTGTTCCTCTATGAGATGGTCCGCCCTCATGCGCTCATGGCATTTCCTGCATTCCACCATAACATCGCCGAAACCGGCCACGTGCCCTGAAGCAACCCACACCTGCGGGTTTGTTATTATGCTGCCATCTATGCCTACTATATCCTGCCTTGACTGCACATGGAACTTCCACCATTCATTCTTCAGGTTGTTCTTCAGCTCTGTGCCATTAGGCCCATAATCAAAGAAACCAGCCATCCCTCCATATATCTCAGAACTAGGGAACACAAAGCCTTTTCTTTTGCAGAATACAGCCATGTCATCAATGTTTAAGCCTTTTTTCGCTTCTTTTGCTGTCATTAACACGACCTCTGGACAGATTACACTACCTAAATCAGTGTTTTGGTGTTTTTTATTTATATAGTTTGTGCATATTTCATTGTTTACTTAACGGTTGACACCGCCTAGCGAGCAGTGGAAAAAGAAGCAGAAATGATCGCAGTTGGGCAAACAGAAGCAGTTTATGAATAGGTGCGAGCGCGGTGTCAACCGCCTGAATGTCAAAAAAAGTTTTCATGCGCGCTAACTTAAAACAAAAACAAGAATTCTTACCTCTTCAGATACTCTACTTCCTCATCACCCAACTCAAGCTTATCCGCAATGCCTGACATCATCTCCTTGTCCTTGCCTTTCTTGAATATCGATTTGATATAAGGATAAGTGTTCTTCAGCACCTCTTTCTTGGAACTGTGTGTCTGGTCCGCGATCTTCTCACATATCGCAAGCCGCTTCTGATACTTCCGGTTCGCGATGAATATCTTAAGCAGCCGTTGGGTCTGCTCGTAATCAACTATCTTCCTGTATTTTTCATCCTTTGACACAGCAACGCCTGCGCTCAGGTAGTCATTGACATAAACAAGGAACCTCCAGTGCTGCCATCTCATTATCCGCCTGTTCATGATGTCTGCTTTAGAAACATAATCATAGGCGCGCGCAAGATCTGCCGGCTTCTCATACTCTTTCGGCAGGTTCTCATCAACCCAGAGCAGGCACTGCTTGAGGTCTTCGCTTACAGTATCAAACGAATATTTCGCAACAAGAGGGTCTGTTGTCTTGAATATCTTTGTCAGCGCTGTCGCGATCTCTTCTGTTCGCTCCCTGTCTGACAACACATCTATATCTTCCTTTTTGATCTCTCCTCTTGCGCTAAGCATCTGCAGGTCATTTATGGCAGCCCGTGCATCCCCTCCAGCGCGCCGCGCAATCGACTTGAGAATATCACTTTCTGCCTTTATCTTCTCATCAGATGATATGGGGTTTATGATATCAA
This sequence comes from Candidatus Woesearchaeota archaeon, assembly GCA_019322385.1. Taxonomy (GTDB): domain Archaea; phylum Nanobdellota; class Nanobdellia; order Woesearchaeales; family UBA11576; genus JABMQF01. Next base: position 16,315 of record JAHWIS010000083.1, on the reverse strand, counting down.
ACACATGATTGTACTGCAATGGTTCGAATTCGACCATGCCTGCCTTCTTCCTAAGCGCGGAGAATTTCTTGCCAAAAGGATCATTTGCAGTCATAACGATAGGGAACTTTGTCTCTTCGATTACCCTGACCAGTTCTGGTATCCCTCCCCTGTCCTTTGTTCCGGATACGCCATCGATCTCATCGACAAGGATTATCTTCCCTTTTGCGAATAGCGACATCTGCTATGAGGCATTGCCGACTGTTGTTGATATGCTGCCTGCTGTCCTGCTGTCTGACGCATTGATCTCGACAACCTCAAGCCCCATCTCACCTGCAAGCGCATACACAGCACAGGTCTTCCCACTTCCAGTAGGGCCATAGAGCAGCCTTGCCTTTTTCCGTTCCTTCCTGAAATTGACCACAAACTTCTTGAGCTCTACAATCGCCTTATCCTGGCCGACAACTTCCTTGACCTTCTGCGGCATATGCTTCTGGGTCCATGGCTTTACCTGCGCTCTCATGCTTGAAAAAAATGCCTGTTTGTTTATTAATTTTGTTGAAGTCAAGAACTGTTCAGGCTGTGGCTTTGCCCAATTAAGCTTATACTTACAATGTAAGTAAATACCTATTTCAACCAAACGTTTAAATATCAACCTAAAATCTCAAACAATCATGGAATCCAAGGAACCGCCCAAGAAATACGACCCAGCAATAGAAGAGCCGAAATGGCAGAAGTTCTGGGAAGACAACAAGATATACAGGTTCAATCCAGGCTCAGACAAGCCTATCTACTCAATAGACACCCCTCCGCCTTATGCTTCTGCAGGACATCTGCATGTAGGCCACGCGCTCCACTATACCCAATTCGAGATCATCGCAAGGTTCAGGAGGATGGCTGGCTTCAATGTCTATTTCCCTCCATGCTTTGACAACAATGGGCTTCCGACAGAGAAATATGTTGAAGAGAAGTTCAAGATATCAAAGAAAGACACCACAAGGGCAGATTTCAGGAAGCTCTGCATGGAAGAATCCAAAAAAGTCGAGAAAGCATATGCTGACCGTGTGTTCCGCGCACTTGGACATTCATATGACTGGGACCTTATCTATACAACAATCTCACCAGAAGCACAGAAGGTTGCTCAGACCTCATTCCTCAAACTGGTCAATCAAGGCGATGCCTACCGCGCAGAAGAGCCGACCCTTTGGTGCCCTTATCACCAGACTGCTCTTGCGCAGGCAGAGGTCGAGGACACCCAAAGGACAACAAAGCTAAACCATATCTACTTTGACCTTGAAGATGGCAACAAGATCGAGATTGCAACAACAAGGCCTGAGTTTCTTGCAGCATGCGTCGGCATCTTTGTCCATCCTGATGACGAACGCAACAAGCATCTGATAGGAAAGAACGCGATTGTCCCTCTTTTCGGCCAGAAGGTCCCGATTATGTCTGACGAGAAAGTCGACAGGGAGTTCGGCTCGGGTATCGTGATGATATGCACTTTCGGTGACAAGACAGATATCGAATGGTGGAAGACCCACAATCTCCCTCTTGTCATGATAGTGAATCCTGACGGCACCCTGAACGAGAAAGCAGGCAAATACAAAGGCATGACACTTGCTGACGCAAAAGATGCCGCAATTGAAGACCTGGAAAAAGAAGGCAAACTGATCAAGCAGGAGGATCTTCAGCAGAATGTCGGCGGGTGCTGGCGCTGCTCTAATCCTGTTGAGTTCATAGTCACAAAGCAATGGTTCATCAAGGCATTGGACTACAAAAAGGAGATAATCGAGACAGGCAACAAGGTCAAGTGGCACCCAGAGTTCTACAGGAAACGGTTCGAGGACTGGACCAATAACCTTGGCTGGGACTGGTGTATCTCACGGCAGAGGTTCTTTGGAGTTCCTATACCTGCATGGTACTGCAAGAAATGCGGAAAGACTGTTTTGCCAGAAGAATCAGAGCTTCCAATCGATCCGACAGAAAAGCCCCCAAACAAGAGTTGTGAGTGCGGCAGCAATGAGGTTGATCCTGAATATGATGTCTTCGACACCTGGATGACATCATCGATGAGCCCTGAGATAGCTGTGCGCTGGCTGGAGCAGCCAGACAGGTTCGATAAGATGTTCCCTGTGACCTTGCGTCCCCAGTCGCATGACATCATCAGGACATGGGCATTCTACACAATCCTCAAGTCATTCCTTCATTTCAAGAAAGAGCCCTGGAAAGACATTGCCATAGGAACCTTCGTGCTCGATCCTAAAGGCAGGGGCATGTCAAAATCAAAGGGAAATGTTGTCTGGACAGAAGAGCTTCTCAAGAAATACAATGTCGACGTGGTCCGCTACTGGATAGGCAATGCAAGATGGGGAACTGACCTGATGTTCCAGGACAAGGAGCTTGTCACAGGACAGAAATTCCTCACAAAGCTCTGGAACGCGACAAAGTTCTCGATAATGCACCTGCAGGACTTTGACACGAATAAGCCCGACAATATCGAGCCATTCGATGCCTGGATGTTGTCGAAACTCAACTCATTGGTCAAGCAGGCCACAGAGAATTTCTATGATTACAGGACAGGCGAGGCAAAGCGCATGACAGAGGTGTTCTTCTGGAACACGTTCTGCGACAACTACCTTGAGATAATCAAGGACCGACTCTACAATGCAGAAAAGCGAGGGGAGCAGGCACGAAGATCAGCACAGTACACACTCTATCAGACCACGCTTGCGATGCTCAAGATGATGGCTCCTATCACGCCGCACATAACCGAGACAATATATCATATGTATTATGCTGAAAAAGAAGGTAAGCAGTCCATCCATATCTCTGACTGGCCTGCTGTCGACGAAAGCGCCATCAGCGATGATGTGGAAAGGCCCGGAGAGCTGGCGATTGATATAATCTCTGCTGTGCGGAGATTCAAGGCAGAACAAAAGGTCTCTATCGCAAAGGAATGCAAAGTGACTGTCGAATGCAAGCCAGAGGAGAAGATAGAGATTGAAAAGACACTTGATGACCTGAAAGCTACAATAAAAGCCACAGACCTAAGCTTTGCCACAGCAACAGGAACCGTCACAGACAAGTTCAACATGAAGCTGGATGTAGATCTCGCTGAATAATAAAGAATAATTGATCAATTAATCAGAATTCTAGAGCTTTTTGAGCCTTGCACCGTCAGGAGTGTCATCTATAGCATATCCTGCTTTCTTTATCTTATCCCGTGCTTTATCTGCAAGCTCCCAGTCCTTGTTCTTGCGCGCCTCTTCCCGTTTGTCCAGCAGTTCAAGAACTTCCTGCGGAGCCTTGACCTTCTCCCGTTCCCATTCCTTAAATCCAAGGCCGAGTATCTCATCAAACCTACACATCAGTGCAAGCTTTTCTTTTGCATCTATCTCTTCGTCCCGAAGCACAGACCACATGACAGACAATGCCCGTGGGGTGTTCAGGTCGTCATTGATCGCTTCAATAAATTGGTGCAGATACACATCTGTCTTCTCTTCCTGCAGCTCTGTCTCGCTTTCCACGCTTTCTCTATCCTTGAGCTCTAATATCTTTTCCTTGAGCCTATTGAATGTGTTCTTTGCTCCTTCCATGCCGTCCCAGCTGAACTTGAGCTGCTGTCTATAGTGCGCTCCAAGGCAGAGATACCTATAGACAAAAGTATCATATCCTTTGTCAGCAACAGCCTGCAATGTGATGAATCCTCCTTCGGATTTTGCCATCTTGCCCTTCTCAAGGACCAGGAACTCGTTGTGCAGCCAGTACTTCACCCAGGGATGTTTGCCTGTCGCTGCCTCGCTTTGCGCAACTTCATTGGTATGATGCACAGGGACATGGTCTATTCCGCCGCAGTGTATATCAAACTGCTCTCCCAGATATTTCATTGACATCGCACTGCACTCAAGATGCCATCCAGGGAATCCGCGACCCCATGGGCTGTCCCATTGCATGAGATGGTTTGGTTGGTTTGTCAGCCACAGTGCAAAGTCGCTTGGGCTTTTCCGCTCCTCATCGACAGCAACGCGCGCTCCGGCTTTCTGCTCTTCAAGCCGAAGCCTGCCAAGCTCTGCATAGCTAGAAAACTTTGCTGTGTCGAATATAAGGCCTACTTTTGTCTTGTATGCATAACCATTCTCCTCTATTCGTTTAACAAGCTCAATCATCTCAGGTATGTGCTCTGTTGCCTTGCACCACAGCTCAGGCTCTTGGATATTGAGCGACTTGATGTCTTTCATGAATGCATTTGTATACTTTTCAGCAAGCTCCATCATCGCTTCTACTGACGGTTCTTTTCCCTCACGCCGCAATGCCTTCATCAACTTGTCTTCTCCTTCATCTGCATCAGAAGTAAGATGACCCACATCTGTTATGTTCATGACCTGCTTAAGCTTGAACTGGTTGAGCAGAAGCGCTCGCCTAAGAACATCCTGGAATATGTACGCCCGCAGGTTCCCTATATGCGCAAAATCATATACAGTAGGACCACAGCAGTACATGCCGACCTTGCCTTCTTCAAGAGGAACAAACTCTTCTTTCTTCCGACTCAGCGTATTGTAAAGTTTCAGTCCCATTTTAGCATATCATTTCTTTTTACATATAAAAATGCAATGGTCTTTCTCCAATGGCTCAAGCTCTCTATAATCAACGATAGTTATCTTATTTTCCAGATACTCCCTAACTTCCCTGAACACCTGCTTCGGCTTCTTCGCCACATCAACGCTTCTTGCCTTGACAGCGAGCACACCAAAACCGCCTTTCTTCAGGAATGCGTCGCAATTCTTGACAAAGATCTCTGCCTGGTCCCTCTGAGCAACATCCTGGAACACTGCATCGACCAGCGTGACATAATGTGAAAACTGTTCAGGATGCCGGGCATCTGCCATTATCGGCATCATGTTATTCCTCTGCGAGCAGAGATATACTAGCTCCCGTGTAGTGCGCGGAGCAAAATCAAGCGCGAATACAAACCCTTGCTTCCCGACAACATCAGACACATGGCTTGCTGTTGTCCCTGTGCTTGCTCCCAGATATAGCACCTTGCTGCCAGGATATATGCCGAGCTGTGATATCTTTTTTGCAAGCGCAGCTCCAAGCTTGGAACGCAATGGACTCCATTCGCGATACTCATCCTTGCCGTCCTTGTGCAATGTCTCGCCATACACATCCTTTCCAGGGACAAGGTTTTTCGTCAGAAAGAGCTGCCGCTTGCCTTTCTTCATTACATATATCCCTTGGAACTTGTGCTGCTGGACCTTCATCTCATCCGAACCTCTTCTCAACCTCTTTGCGGAGCACATCCCCTCTGAACTCTCCTTTGAAAAAATCGATCTTCGCTGCTATGGATATTTTGTCTGCCAGCATACGCGCTGCCTTTCCCTTCTCGCTCTGCTTTGCCTTTGCAACGATAGGATGGTTGATTATCACTCCGAACTTTGGCGGTTTTGCGCCTGTTTTGATGTGTCTGAACAATGCCTTCTCAGCGCCGAGCAATTGTATCGTCGATGCGGGGAACAATGCCATCTTCTTAAGCGTCCCTGCTACCGCAAGCAGTTTTGCCCCTATCATCCCACCACACACCGCAGTTACATTAGGCAACAGCTCTTTCATCGACTTCTCGACATATTTCTCCTGCTTCCCACGCAATGCAAAAAGCGAGCTTATCTCAGCAGCCAGGTTCATCATAGGCTCAAGGTCCTTCTTAGTAATCTCTGCTCCCATCGACTCATCTTCGCTGCAGTCTATCTCTTTCAGTAGCTCCTTCCTGCTCTTCTTCTGTATAAGCTCTGCGAATTTCTCATGGCTCTCTATCGATTTTGAGAACTCTGGATTATACAGCTCATACCATTCACGCAACCGCTTGCCGATGTTGTTCACGACCTTGTCTATCTCAGCTATATTCTGCACAGCCTGAACTATTAGATATTCTGGGTTCAATGATCCTGCTATCTTCCGTTTGGTTATCAGCATCGCTGCCTTCTGCATCTTTTCAAGATATTTTGGCTGGTTGAAGAAATCAAGCACCCAGGAAGGCGGGGCATTCTTCTTTCCGACAATATCTGCGCCTGAAAACTTACCAAGAAGCTGCTTTTCTGCATCTATCTGACCTTGTTTCTCCAGCAGTGCAGCATTCTTTGCCATATCAGCACCCTTGGACAGTCTTTCTTCTACAAGTTTCTTGTCAAGGAATGCAAAACTGCCGATTATATTAGAGTATATTGTATGGCCCATTGCTGAAAATTAATTCTACGCAGTATATATAACTTTTCGTTTACTGGATTTCGCATCCATACCCTCTGAAACTAAAAAATCCTGGTGTTTAACCATTTCAAGGTCATTAGAAAGATATATAAACGGTTCTGGTTTCGTATTGCAAAAAGACGTGATATAATGTTAGAGATAAGAATCCATGGTAGGGGTGGTCAAGGCTCTGTAACTGCAGCCCAGATCCTTGCAATCTCTGCGTTTTACGATGGAAAACAGAGCCAGGCCTTTCCAAGGTTTGGTGTTGAGAGAAGAGGAGCTCCTGTTGAGGCTTTCTGCAGGATAGATGACACACCAGTCAACATCCGGAGCCAGGTCTATACTCCTGATCTGCTTCTTGTTCTTGAGCCTTCGCTATTGGAGGCAGTTGATGTCACTTCAGGCCTGAAGCCAGGTGCAGATATCATAATCAATACATCGCAGCCGGTCAAGGACGGGAAATACTCTAAATTCAATGTCCATTCTGTTGATGCGAGCAAGGTTGCGCTCGAGATATTCAAGGCAGACATTGTCAATACAGCTATACTTGGCGCGTTTTCAAAAGTCACAGGTGTTGTCTCGCTTAAAGCGATCAACAAGGCAATAGAAGACCGTTTTGCCGGAAAGCCGCACATAATCGACATGAACAAGCAGGCAGTCAAGCAGGTCTATGAACAGGTAAAGCAACATGCCTAAGAAAAAACAAGCAAAAGCCAAACTGAAAACCCCGAAGACAAAGAAGCTTGACATAGGTGCAGTGATAACCACACCTGGCAACTCTGATGATAACAAGACTGGTGGCTGGCGCGCCTTGCGGCCTGTCTGGAACAGGAAGAAATGCACGCAGTGCATGATCTGCTGGCCATACTGCCCTGACATGGCAATCCCCCAGAAAGATGGCAAGAGGCTCGAGACAGATTTTGATTTTTGCAAGGGTTGTGGCATCTGCAAACAGGTGTGCCCTTTTGCAGCAATAACCATGGAGAAGGAAAAGAAATAATAGAGAAAAATGGCAAAGAAAGTAACTGAAGCATCACAGGCTGTCGCAGAAGCTGTAAGGCTATGCAGGCCTGCTGTAATCCCTGTCTATCCTATAACTCCGCAGACTCATATACCTGAACGCATCTCTGACTTCGTCGACAATGGCGAGTTTGACTGCGAGATGATCTATGTCGAGTCAGAGCATTCTGCACTGTCAGCTGCTATCGGAGCTTCTGCTACAGGCGTGCGCTCTTACACAGCAACCGCTTCGCAAGGCCTTGCACTCATGCACGAGATACTTCATGTAGTCGCTGGAATGCGGCTTCCAGTCGTGATGAATGTCGCGAACCGTGCCCTCTCAGCGCCGATAAACATCTGGAATGACCACCAGGACTCGATGTCTGCAAGGGACACCAGCTGGATACAGATGTATGTCGAGTCTGCGCAGGAAGCCCTTGATACCACGATCATGGCATTCAAGATCGCTGAAAACCACGACGTCCTGATCCCTGCGATGGTATGCCTTGACGGCTTCACGCTCTCGCATGTATACGAGCCTGTGGACATACCTGACCAGAAATCTGTGGACAATTTCCTTCCGAAGTTTGTTCCCAAATTCAGGCTAGATACAAAGAAACCAGTGACCATGGGACCTGTCGGCTATCCTGACTCGTTCATGCAGTTCAAGAAGCAGCAGCATGATGCACTGGAAAAATCACTCAGCATAATCAAGAAAGTGCATTCAGAATTCAAGTCAAAATTCGGAAGGTCTTATGGCGATGGACTTATCGAACCATACAAGCTTAATGACGCTGAATATGTATTCATAGGCCTCGGGACCATCTGCGGCACTGCGCGCGTCGTGATAGACAACATGCGGAAGCAGGGCAGGAAGGTCGGCATGCTCAAGCTCAAGACATTCAGGCCGTTCCCAGAGCAGGAGATAATAGACGCCCTGAAAAACACAAAAGCAGTCGCGGTGTTTGACAAGGCAATCTCTTTCGGCCAGAAAGGGCCTGTGTTTTCAGAGATAGAGTCTGCGCTTTGCGACCAGAAGAAGAAACCTATAGTCCACTCTTTCATCGCAGGGCTCGGTGGGAAAGACATCACGCCTGAACATATCGAGAACGCTTTCAAGAAGATAATAAAGGAGAAGCAGCCGTCGATTGAATGGCACTTTTAGTTAGAGGTGTTAAAGAGATGACAGTACATCACGTTATGCAGGAGGATGAGCAGAAGCATGTTTGCGCTTATTGCGGCAAGAGGACTGATCCGAGAAAATGGATGTCCACATTCGAAGGAACTGCTCACTACAAAGAGCTGAAGTGCACATGTGGCCGCAAGGTCACTGTCAAGGTACCTTTCATGGGCTCTGGCGATGACAGCTGGGGCAAGAACCTCGACAATAGGGTCGAGGATGAGGAGGAGGATCCAAAATCCCAGAAAGAATGATTGCAGGTTTGCCTGAACATGAACTTTTCTCACCAGGCCATACTGGCTGCGCTGGCTGCGGCGCGCCGATAGTTGCGAGAATCATACTGAAGGTAGGCGGCCCTGACACCATAGTCTGCAATAACACTGGCTGCATGGAGGTCTTCACGACCCCGCACCCAAGGACATCATGGAAAGTGCCTTGGATACACGCTGCTTTTGAGAATGCTGCAGCTGTTGCATCTGGAGTAGATAAAGGCTTGAAGAATCTAGGCACAAGAGAAAAGACAAACCTTGTTGTGCTCGGCGGTGACGGAAGCACATTTGACATCGGCTTCGGTGCGCTGAGCGGCGCCCTTGAGAGAGGCCACAAGTTCACATATGTATGTTATGACAACGAAGCATACATGAACACAGGCATCCAGAGGAGCGGTGCGACACCGAAATACGCAAGCACGACAACAACGCCTGCTGGAAAGGCTATCCATGGCAAGAAAGAGTTTGCAAAGCCCCTTCCATTCATCGTCGCTGCGCATGGCGCATATACAGCGACTGCCAATGTCGCTTTCCCGCAGGATCTTGCAGCAAAGCTGAAGAAATCATTCGAATTCAACGGACCTTCTTACATCCAGGTATTCTCCCCTTGCCCTACTGGCTGGAAACACCCGACTGATCAGAGCATTGAGATCGCAAAGCTTGCTTTCAACACCAACATATACCCTCTTTACGAGATAGAGAATGGAAAACTGAAGATCAACCGCAAGCCTACAAAGTTTGTGCCTGTAGAAGAATACCTCATGCGGCAGGGCAGGTTCAAGCACCTTTCAAAAGAAGATATTGCTGACGTACAGCAGCACGTGAATGCAAATTGGGAGCGCTTTTTGAAGCTTGAAGAAGCTTCACTGAAGATTTTCTGATTCACGCTCCTGTTCCGATAAGGCTGACTCCGATAAATATCAGCACTATCCCTAACCACTTGATTACACTAATCTTCTCGTCAAGATATTTCTTAGAAAGGATATTTGCCCAGATATACTGAAGCGCGACAAATGGATAGAGCACTGAAAGCTCGCCACCCCTGAATGCGACCAACGCCAGCAATGTTCCTATCCCATAAAAAACCACACCTAGAAACAGTTTCCAGTTCTTGATGAGCTTCTTCAGGTTTAATGACACATCCTTTGACGCAAGCTTGAGGAAGAATGTAGCTACTGCGCTGAGTAATGAAACCACAACCATTATCCCTATTGCCCATAATGCAGTTTCCATCCTAACCTCGTAGTTTCAGTTTTTTCTTGTTCCTGGTCGACATGCCTATCAAGACGACTCCGAATACTATAGCCCCTACACCCAGGACCTCGACCAGGCTTATCAGCTCGCTAAGAAAAATGAATGAAAGGATTGCCACCCAGACAAAGCTCAATGAGACAAAAGGGAAGAGAACCGACAGCTCGCCGTGCTTGAAAGCGAATGTAAGGAGTATGAATCCGAGGAAATAGAAGAACAGTCCTATTATTATCTGGTAAGCGTCGAGAACTCCTTGCATGCTGAATGCCAGTTTGTCGACGCCTTTCTTGAAGAAGAGTGATCCTAACGCTGTGAATATTGTGCACACAACCACTAGCCCTATTGCCCATGACTTTGTTTCCCCCATATGGACCTCGAATCTATTTCTTAAGAAGTATCTCGATTACTGCGGCGAATGCAGGCCTTGTGATAAAGACACCTACTGATATTCCTATGATTGTCGTGAGTGCGAATCCTTTTAGAAGACCTGCTCCTGCGAAAAGCAGCGGGACCATTGCAGCGACTCCTGTGAAATAAGCTACCATAATGATGAAGAATGCTCTCTTGAGGCGCTCTTTCCAGCCGAACTTCTGCGCCTCGCCGCGCATTGTCTCGTCTGCTATGATTATCTGGTCGTCTATCCCTGTTCCTACTGCGACTATTATTCCTGCGATCGCTGCCATGTCTATGTTCCATTGTATCAGTGCCGCGACACCTAATATGATTATGACCTCTGACGCCATCGTGAAGAGCATCGGCACAGAGATTTTTACCTTTCTGTATCTTATGAATATGACCAACGAGACTGCAAGCACTGCAGCGATCGCCATCACGAACGCGTTCTTGACAAAATCCTGGCCAAGAATTGGAGATACAGCATCTGTCTTCTGCACTTCCATCTTCACAGGGAGCGATCCTGTTATGAGTATGGTCTGGAGCCTCTTCATGTTCTTCAGGGCGTCAAAGACCGCGTCCTGCTGTGTAGCGCCGACTCCGCTTCCTGAAATCATTATGTCTGTCGACGCCCTTCCTTTCAGGTCTGCGCCGATGTTGAGCTCGTCCACAAGCGCATCATCAAGATACAGGTAAAGCTTCTCGCTCAGGTACTCATTGCCGTTCTCTTCAACGACAATATCAAGATTCCTTGTCGCTTCTGCCTGTCCCTTTGCAGCCTCAGGAGATAGTGATATCGTGAACCTGAATGCACATGACCATTGGTTCGGTCCTGACTGTCCGCAGCCTCTTTGCGGGTCGATGCCTGAACAGTCCGCACTCCTGCAGACATACGTCACGTCATTTCCTCCCCTGAAGACAGTCACATTACCTACTTTCGCCTCGAACTTGCCTTGCTTTGATATGAGGTCCCTGACCTCTTCCTGGTTTGCGCCGGCTATCTCGATAAGCACATACTGGTTTCCTTCAAGGTCTGACGCTTCCCTGACGACGACATCGCTCAGCCCAAAGACATTCAGCCTTTCTTTCAGGTTCTCTATGACAACGTCCATGTCCTCGCTGGCTACTTTATTCTCAGGCTGGAGCAGGACCCGCGTACCTCCCTGGAGGTCAAGTCCTTTCCGTATGTTTGTTGTCGGGGCGTCATACACGCTTAGGCCGATGTCCTCTGTGCCTATCACCTCGACAAGTGTTTTCTGCACTGACACTGTCCTGTTCCTTGTCTCGTTCACTGTCCTGTTTATGCGCGTCCCATTCTTCAGCTTGTATGTTTTGTTGACAGGAACTATCTCTTCGACAGTCTTTTCCTCCCATTCATCGAGATACGTCACATTGAGCAACGGCTTTGTCACAAGCTGATAGAAACCTTCTGTCGTCTTTATCTGCACCGTCCGATTTGGCATGAATTCCGAGACGATATCAGTATATGCCTTTAAATCCAACACCGGCTCGTTGTTGATAGAGACTACTCTTTCCTTTGACATTGGCGTTGATGTCGGCTTTGGGCTTTCCATGCCTGCAAGGCTTGCCGAGCTGTTGCGCGCGACACTTCGTATAGCGACTCCTTCTGTCGTAGGATCAGGATGGATTGCGATGAGGGAGAGAACTACGAAGACTACAAGTATTATGATCCTTACACTTTTCAGCATTTGTTTTGCTACAGTCTTCATTTTTGCTCTTCTTCCTTATTCTCTTCCTGTTTCTCCTCTACTTCCTCGTACTCAGCCTCGACAGCCTCTTCCTTGTACTCTGCAAGCGTCTCTGCTGCCTTCTTCTTTGACTTGCGCTCCATATACAGTCGGAGTATGCCGACGTTCTGTATCCATGTATTGAGAAGATCGAATATGAGGCCTATCAAGAGTATGAGCATTATCTGTTTGAGTGTCTCTGACTGTGTGAATATGAACGCTACAGTCACTGCTGCTATCGATGTCACAGTCATTGTCAGGCCTGTCTTCATGGCGCTTATCACCCTGTTGAACACAGTGCCTTCTGTCCTCTTCAGCACCCTTGTCGTCAGGAGTATATCTGTGTCCACAGAGTATCCTATGATCATGAGCAATGCAGCTATTCCTGCTGTCTCTATCCTTATACCGAAAAGGTCTATCACAGCTATTGTCATGGCGATGTCTGACACTGCTGAAAGTATGACTGCGAATGACGGGACAAATGTCTTGAATGATAAGAACACCACTATCGACATGAGCACGAACGCTATCAGTATCGCTATCAGTATCTGCTTGAAGAACGCCTCCCCTAATGCTGATCCCATTGTCTCGAGGCTGAACTTCTCTATCTCGCCCACCTGTGACTTTATCTCCTTGAGAAGAAGCTCTGGATCGACATCTGATGCATCGACTATGAACCCTATACGCTCTCCTGCGCTCGTCATTGCCCGCACTGATACGCTTGCATCAGGAAACGCATTTCTCAGGCTGCCTTGCAGTTCTTCAGTATCAAACCTCTCCTCATATGGGACTGTTATAGTCACTCCGCCTTTGAGAGAGACACCACGCGGTATGAATTCGCCGTTCACTGCAGTGTACACACCTATTATTATGAGTGATATTACGAGAAGGAATATCGTGAACCACATTGTCTTCTTATATTTCTGCTCATAGAACTCTAGGAACTTGTTGTGTTTCCTTTTCTTTGCTGGCCTTTCTACATGCGCGTGTTCTTTGGCCTCTTCTATAGTCCTATCTGACTTGTATCGCTTTCCTTTCCTTCTCAGAAGCTTTCTTTCACGTCTAGACATACCCTGCTTGGAAAAGGCAGTTATTAATAAATGTTTCTAAGGGTGAGTAATAAAAAGCCTTTAAATAGCGTCAAGAGAAAAAAACAAAGACTAATCGCTCTTATTTTTGTTTTTAAAGTCGATCGCTGCCCTTACAAGCCCAAAGAAAAGCGGTGCTGGCTCTACCAGCTTTGATTTGAGTTCTGGATGTGCCTGGGTCGCGATGAAATAAGGATGGTCTTTTATCTCTATGAACTCTGCAAGCCTACTGTCTTCTGATGCTCCTGAGATGACAAGGCCGTTCTTTGTAAGCTGCTTGTGATAATCTGGATTGACCTCATACCTGTGCCTGTGTCGTTCCCACACGATCTCTGAATTATAGAGATCATATGCAAGAGTCCCTGGTTTTAGCACAGCTTTGTAGGCGCCGAGCCTCATCGTACCCCCTTTGTCAGTTACGCTACGCTGCTCTGGAAGGATATCAACAACAGGGTGTGGCGTCTTTGGTTCGATCTCTGTTGAGTTTGCTTTATCAAGCCCGCAGATACTCCTCGCATGCTCTATCACTGCAAGCTGCAATCCAAGGCATATGCCGAGGAACGGGATATTGTTCTCCCTGATATAACGTATCACTTCAATCTTTCCTTCAGTCCCTCTGGAGCCGAATCCGCCTGGCACTATCACGCCACGGACATTCTTGAGCGCCTCTTCTGCAGTGATTTTTCCTTCCTCAATCTCTGTTGTCTCTATCCATTTGATGTACACCTTGTGTTTGGTATGCGCTGAGCAATGCATCAATGCCTCGATTATGCTTGCATAGCTGTCCTCGAGCTTTGTGTATTTTCCGCATATAGCAATCGTGATGCGTTTGTCCAGACCGTCGAGATTATGCAGCAGCTCTTCCCATTGCCTGATGTCTGGCGGCGAGTATATCCCGAGCTTCTTGTGAATCATCTCTGATATTCCCTGGTTCTCAAAGATAAGCGGTATCTTGTAAACATTGTCCACATCGACGCCGGTTATCACTGCATTCTCGTCGACATCACAGAACACAGCAATCTTGCGCTTTATTGCAGGGTCCAGATAATCAGAGCATCTTGCGATTATCACGTCTGGCTTTATGCCTCTCTGCCTGAGAAGGTTCACGCTCTGCTGCGTTGGTTTTGATTTCTGCTCATTGACACCTGAAGGTACTGGTACGTAGGTGAGGTGGACGTAAAGCATGTTCTTGCTTCCGATATCATTCCTCAGCTGCCTCACTGCCTCGATATACAGCTCATTCTCAATATCACCGACAGTCCCTCCGACCTCGACCAAGAGAATGTCTGCTTCCTCTTTTTCAGCGACCTCCTGCAGCTTGCTCTTGATGAGGTCCACAACATGCGGTATGTACTGCACTGTCTTGCCGAGATAATCCCCTCTCCTTTCCTTTTCGCGGATCTCAGAAAAGATCTTTCCCATCGTGAGGTTCCAGTCGAACTTGCACGTAACTCCAAGGAATCGTTCGTAATGCCCGAAATCCATATCAACCTCTCCGCCATCGTCAAGAACAAACACTTCTCCGTGCTCTATTGGGTTCATCGTCCCTGGATCTGTGTTCAGGTACCCGTCGAGCTTCATCGGTATGACCTTGAGTCGAGAAGATAGCAGATGACCGATGCTTGCTGCTGCGATTCCTTTGCCTAATCCTGACAGAACTCCTCCCGTAACAACAATGTATCTTGTCTCTCTTTTGCCAGCCATTACGGGTTCTTGAGTAAAGTACGGGTTTATTTAAACTTTTACTGTAATCAGTTGATGACTAAACAACCTCCAAACAACTGAGACTAAAATCTGCTAGAAAAACGTCTTTATCAACCCGGCATAGACATGCCATCCGTCGAACATAGGTATTGGCAGCATGTTGAAGATGAACAGGAACAGGTTTACTTTTGCTGTGAGGAATATTATCGGAAGGTATTTCTTGTATTGCTTCCTGAATGAAGCGCTCTTCAGAAGGAGTGTCGGCACTGCAAACAAAACAAGGTTAACTCCAGGCCCTGCAAAAGCGATGACTGATGTCACCCATGGATTGGCAGCCATGTATGCTGCAGCAGCTGCAGTCGCAGGCGCCCATGCAACATATGCAGGGACAAAGAATATGAATCCAAAATTCAGGAGCTTCAGCAGCACTCCTATGCCGAGCCAGAAATACGCTGCATTGAATGTCGCTGCTGCGCCGAACCCCATCGCCACGAACTTATGCCCGAACTCATGCAGTATCACTGCTGGCGCAGTCACTATCATCGCAAACACAAACCCTCCAAGCCGGTACCGCTGTCCGATGCTCTTGTAATGCTTCAGCGGATCATAATGCTCTGTATCCACGACCCGAGCTCTTCTTGGCAGGAACACATCCTTGAAGATAAAGCCCAGTGCAACAGTCATTATTACTATATCCAGCACTTCTTGCAGCGAAAAAAGCATTTTATACAGCAATCGGGCCGTAATTTAAATATCTTGCTTTAAAACAGGCTAATGCTGTGCCAGTGCCACCTAGCGAGCTGACAGGATGAATAGCAGGAAATAATGCAGTTGGGCTCAAATATGCAGAAAATGATGCAAAACGAGCGTGGCATTGGCGCTGAAGTTTATTTATTCTTTTAAACAAAATGCCTATATTTATATAGTATCCTTTTTGGTTCTTTTTCGGAGGTTTTTTCAAATGTCTGAAAAAAAACAAGAAAAACAAGAAAAAGAATCAAAAGAACCTGCCAAAGAGGGAAGAGCTGTGAAAGATGGCGATGTCGCTTGCGTACATTACACTGGCAAGCTTGAGTCTGGCGAGGTGTTTGACAGTTCCAGGAATCGCGATCCATTGGAGTTCGTGGTCGGCTCTGGCCAGCTGATCAAGGGCTTTGACAAAGCTGTCATCGGCATGAAGAAAGGTGAGAAAACAGATATCATGCTCAATCCTGACCAAGCATACGGCGAAAGGGATGACAAAAGGGTGCAGGAAGTGCCCAAGAACATGCTTCCAAAAGAGCCTGAGCCAAAGCCAGGCATGATGCTCACCATCAGCACACCGACCGGTCAGATGTTCCCTGCAAAGATAGAGAAGGTCGAAAAGGAAGTGGTCGTGCTTGATCTGAATCATCCATTGGCAGGCAAGAAGCTTAATTTCGAGATTGAGATAATTGATATCAAGGATAATAAGGAAGCAGG
>JAHWIS010000082.1 GCA_019322385.1 Candidatus Woesearchaeota archaeon | reverse complement strand
TAACTTGGATGACTGGCGACAGGGACTATCTCATAAATTCTTTTGTAGATGCAGAGAACCAAGACCTGCACGAGGCATGCATCGAGCTTTTCATGAAGATAAGCGGCTTTCCAGAGAACATGGCACGATATGATTTTGAGGATTTCACCACATACGGCACATACGCTGCAATGTATCTTTTTGGCAACCATATGATGAAGTCTATGGTAAAGCAGGCAGAAGAGAAGCAGGGCAATGGCTTCCACCTGCCTGATTTCCTGGAGACTATACTCAAAGAAGGCTCTCTCCCCCTCTCATATATGCAGAAAGTCTTGGAGAGCAAGGGTCTTATGTGAAAAACCTTTTTAAACAGGTATGACTTATCGCTCTTTGATGCCGGCTGCGCAAAAAAAGAGTGAAAAGCAAGAGTATCTGTTGTCAAAAGCACAACTGAGAGTCTTCAGGAAGTACGGCCTGTCGCGAGAGCATCTGGAATTACTCAGGTCATATCCTTTCTTCACTGCATTCTTGGCGAAAAGGCTTGACAAGGAGACCTTCGAGCAGGATTTCAGGAAGATGATCCTGGAAAACCAGAGGATAAAGGAAAAGTTCAAAGGATTCAAGACATCTGATCTTGAGATGTTCGCTGAGGAATTGGCTTTAGCAACCCCTAAAGAAAAAGGACTTCTCCGCAGGGCATTTGGAAAAGCAAAAGGTGTTGCTGTCGGCACAGCACTTGTCGCGTCACTGGTAGGCGCTGCAAAAAAGGCAGAGGCTGTCAATGTCCTGCCTTCCGTGCCTGGAAAGCATATGGTCATCCTTGACAGGCATACTTACGATATTGCTAGGGAGTTCCTTCCAGAGGGGTTCATCATAAAATATCAGAGGCAGCTTTATCTGATCAGCAAGGCCACAGGGAATGATTTTGATATTGCCTGCGCAAAGCTGCCAAAAGACCTTATGGAGAATTACGGCGACATCCTTGTTGCGATTGCACAAGAGACAGGACATGGCACTGCCTATGCTTTTGAGACGCTGCCAAGGGATCTTTTGCCTGCATATCCAAGCATCCTTGTCGACTTTGCTAAGCTGTTCAAGGCAAAGACAGGTGATGTCTACAAGGTCATCCCAAGGAATCTTTTCAAGATCCACCCTCACGGTGTTTTCAAGGCTGCAGAATTGGCAGAGGAAGCGACTGTCCAGCTCTTCGATTACCTTCCCGCATTCATACATACCAAGGATGATCTTGACACTGCATTGCAGATATGGGAAGCGAACAAGAGGTATTTTGGCATAACCCATTTCCACAGGTATTTCGGCACTGACCTGCTTGAATACAACCTGCTTGGCAGGTATAGGCATCACATGCCTGGCAAGCGCGTCGGTGTCATGGTCAATAACAGGAATGATGAGACTGGTGCTTTTGCAAGCAGGCATCACAACAAGCAGGTTGACAAGCTTAGGAAAGGCTATAAGATATCGCTGTACGAGGCAAACCACGAGGATGGTGTCTTCACTGCTTTAAAGGATACATACGAACGTTCTGGAAAAAAGGTTTCCTTGCTGATCCTTGGCGGTCACGGCAATCAGTTCACATTGCAGCTAGGGAAGACTGGCAAGACATTTGAGTCAGTGTTCCTCGACCTGACAGATGCAAAGCAGTTCAAGAGGTATGAGCAATTCCTTACACGTGACGTTATTATTATCCTGCTCAGCTGTGAGACTGGCAAGGGAAAAGAGTTTGAAAAGAACCTTGCGAATGCCATAAAGAAAGCATTGCCTGACAGCAGTCTGTATGCTCCTACAGATAGGACGCATCTTGAAAAGTTTACTCTTGACAGAAGAGGAGAGATTATCGCTGTTGTATTCGGCAGCGAGACCTATGTAGCATTGGCTGATGAATAAAAGAAATAATTCTAACAATTACTGCTGCGCTTCCTTGTTCATGAAGTTCTCTTTTATGAACTGTGCCATGGTGTCGTTTCCTGCAGCGACATAGATGTCATATGCTGTCTTGACAAGCCCTTGCTTGATGCATTCGTCCCCGAGCTTTGTCAGTTTCTCAGGATCTCCAGCAAGCTGGTATGCCTTTGCAGCATAGTTGAAGAACGGGTGTTTGAAGCACTTATCCCCTAATTCAATAAGCTTCTCTTTGCTGTCAAGGAACGAGAATATCTCCAGTGCACTGTCCCATTTCTCCCGTTTCATGCACTCATCACCGACTGAAAGGAGCTTCTGCCTGTCATTCACTGCCTTGAATGCCTTGATCGCGTCTGGGAACTTGCTCTCTTTCAGGCATTTCTCGCCGACTTCAGAGAGCTTTGACTGGTCTTCTGAAAGCACGTACATGTCTACTGCTTCAGAGAACAGTCCTATGTTCTCATAGCTCTGACCTATCTTGGAGAGCTTTGATTTGTTGCCTATGAACATGAATGCCTTTATCGCTTCATTGATCTTTCCCTTGCGCAGGCACTCGTCGCCAACCTCATTGAGCAGCTGCTCCCTTGTATTGTCGTCGAACATAGAAAGGTTCACTGACTCTATCCCTTTTTCGATCAGGGCTGGCACGAGTTTTCCGAAGTTCTTCGGCATCGAGGCCTTCTCTGTCTCCTTGCTGCTCTCTACCATGTCATCCACTACCCTTTGTACAGTAGAATCATCAGGTTTTTCTTGGGTATCGAAATCGTCTTCCATTGTGCTAACCTCTCTTTATTTCTAATGAAAAGCCGAGTCAATCTAATTTATAAAACTATGCTTTTGGCTTTTTATATTTTATAAACTGGGTGGTACTGCACGTAATTGTTTCGTAAAAAATAAAGAAAAAAAATTGGAAATGATTTAGAACTCTATCTCCACTTCCGGCGGCCTGTTGACATCCTTCACTGTCACAGTCACTTCCTGTGAAACTGGTGATATGCCGTCTGTGACAGATACACCGACTGTATGCTCTCCTGCATCGGTATAGTCTGTCTCTGTTGTGGCT
>JAHWIS010000081.1 GCA_019322385.1 Candidatus Woesearchaeota archaeon | reverse complement strand
TCAACTTCATTGCCACCGCGTATAGCAGGATAGGAGAACTCTATATGGCCTTCTACAGAATATTTCTCAGGAGCAGTAAAGACCTCACCATCAGGGATATTGTGATCACCTTTACAAATGCTTGCTACCATGTTCCTGATGCTCAATCTTATGTCTGTATTCTTTCCAATAATCCTAACTTCCTTGCCCTTGTCAATAATCTTCTTCAGCTTGGCATATTTGCGAGGGATAGAATTATAATCAATGTTGCATGCCTTGTAAAACCAGTCAGTGTAATCCTCGAGAGACATGCCTGCCTCAATTGCAAGAGCATTTGTCGGGTAGTCGCAGCCCACCCATCTCTTTTTCATGCGAACATCTGATATGGGGCGGCATATCTTTTCTCTTACACCTATTTTTCTGGGATCAACATTGCTTAGCTCTCGGGTATTGCTGGTTGCTCGGATGCCGATGAACGCATCAGATTTCTTTGATTCAAACATCAAGACTTCAGGGAACTTTTTCAATTGGGACGGAGACGCCTGCTTGAAATATATAGAGGACATGCCTGGAAGCCGAGCATGGACAGCAGTGTGTGCGCCCTTTTTCAGGCAGAGCTTGTACACCTCTTTGATAAGAGGCTCTGCAGCAACATCACCACCTATGACTACCTTTTCACCTTTCTTTACCTTAGCCGAGTGTTCGACAAGAATCTTTGCCAGTTTTTTTATGCGTTCGTCCACCATTGTGGGTTTTCCGAATCTTTGAATCTATTTAAAGTTTATTCTTTACTGTCGAATAAGTCCAATAAACTAGGAATGCTACGCTCGCTCTGGTTTATTATCTGATTCACTCTGCCCAACTGCATTTTTAGCCGTTTCTGAATCCTTCAGCTCGCTAGGTGGCATTCCTAGAAAAATAGCAAAAGCAAGTTGAGCATAAATCATAATGTTTATATACCATGAAAAGTTTTTTGTTTTTGGGATGGCACCAAGATCAACGCAAGGAGCAACTCAGGTAGAAGGAAGGGAGAAAGAGATCCTGGGGAGCATAATTGCAGGATACACAACAGACATACAGACACTTGAAGATGAGAATCGACTTCTGAAAGAGACAGTCAAGAACCTCAAGAGGGAGCTTGAGAAATACCAACAGGTCCCGCTGCTTGTCGCTGAGATAAAGGACATCATTGAGGACAAGGTGCTCCTGCGATTGAACAACGGCAATGAATTCTATGTCGGAGTTGCAGATGATATAGAGGAGCTTGCGCCAGGAGACAGTGTTCTTGTGGAGCAGAAGAACCTGACTGTATTGAGGAAGATACCATTATCAAAATCATTCAATGTAGAGAAATTTGTCATAGTCGAGAAGCCGACAGTGTCATGGAAGGATGTCGGAGGGCTTGACAGGCAGGAAGAGGAGATAAAGGAAGTGATAGAGCTTCCACTCAAAAAACCAGAGTTGTTCAAGAAAGTAGGTATCAAACCACCAAAGGGTATACTTCTGTACGGACCGCCAGGAACAGGCAAAACACTCCTGGCAAAGGCGGTAGCAACATCGACTGACTCGACATTCATTGAGGTGGTCGGGTCAGAACTCGTGCAGAAGTTCATAGGAGAAGGAGCAAAGCTGATCAAGGAGATATTCCTGCTGGCAAGAGAGAAGGCGCCAGCGATAATCTTCATCGATGAGCTTGACGCTCTTGCTGCAAAACGGGTAGATATAGGGACTTCTGGTGAGCGCGAGGTGCAGAGGACATTCATGCAGCTGCTTGCAGAGATAGATGGGTTCAAACCACTAGGGAATGTCAAGATAGTGGGCTGCACAAACAGGAAAGACATATTGGATCCTGCGGTTGTGCGGCCTGGAAGGCTTGACAGGCTCATACAGATACCCCACCCTGATGAGAAAGGTATCAAGGAGATATTCAAGATCCATACAAAGAGCATGCAGCTGGCAAAGAATGTCAATGTCGACAGGGTGTGTAAGCTGATGAAGGGCTTTTCAGGGGCAGAGATAAAGGCATCATGCACAGAGGCAGGGTATTTTGCGATACGAACAAACAGGTATAAGGTCAATGAAAAGGACTTCAAGCAAGCAGTGGAGAAGGTCAAGCAGGAAGAGAAGCTTGAAGGAGAAGATTTCATGCGGATGTTTGGCTGATTCTGAATCCTTTAAAAAGGCTTTTTAAAGCCTGTATTGTTTAAATATTGTGTTTCTGGCGTTTCCACAACAAATAAATACAAGTAGCAGTTAAGCAGGGACATAATAAATAGGGGGTATAAAAATGAGGCTCACTCTAGCAGAACCGAACTACTTAAAGGACAGCGTATCGATCATATCTGAGCTTGTCAATGAGGCTTCTTTCAAGATAAAACCAAATTCTATGGAACTTGTAGCCATGGATCCAGCCAATGTGGCGATGGTCATCTTCAAGCTCCTTTCCAGTGCATTCACAGAATATAAGGTAGAGAAGGAGGTAGATCTCGCGATAAACCTTACAAACCTCAAGCAGATACTGAGGAGGGCAAAGGGTTCTGATTCGCTGACAATGGAGATAGAGGAAGACAAGCTTAAGATAATGCTTGAAGGGGACTCAACAAGGACATTCTACCTGCCGATCATCGACATCGAAGAAAAAGAGCAGAAAGTGCCTGACCTGAACTTCCCTGTCACAATAAAGACAAAGACAGCGGTGCTGACAGATGCGATCGAAGATGTGGATGTTGTTGCAGAGAGCGTGAGCTTCATAGCAGAGCCGAAGAAACTGACAGTTGTCGCAGAAGGGGACCTGAGCAAGGCAAAGATAGAGATACCATCCAAAGGAGATACGATAGTTGTGTCTGATACGCCAGACAAGATAAAGGCAAAATACTCGATCGAATATCTCAAGAAGATGATACTCGGCGGCAAGCTGGCAGATGACGTGACAATACAATTCAACAAGGACTACCCATTGAAGCTTGAGTACAAATCAGTCGATAAGATCTTCCTCAGCTTCATACTTGCTCCAAGGGTAGAGAACGATTAATCTTATTTGTTCTTTTGTTCTTTTTTTGCTGTTTTTCTACTGTCCTGCAGGTATTACTTGTATATAATGTATTACTTTGCCTGACAAACTTTTATTGATTGGAAGTAATACTTGTGGCATTATTCTATATGATAAAAAAACCAAAGGTGTGATTTTATAATATTACTTGTATATACTGGTAATACCTTTATAAAATGGCGAAGATATCAATCCATATCCCCGACGAGGTCCTGAAAAGAGTGAGGGAGCATAAGGACAGGCTGAATATTTCTAAGATATGCTCAACTGCCCTGCTGAAGGAAGTCGAGATCGTGTCAAATGTATCGCCTATGGTTGATGCTACACGGAAACTTATAGAAAGGATGCAGAAGGAGATGCACAAACAGCAGGTCGAGAGCTTCAACCTGGGTATCAGCCTGGCGCAGAGCTATGCGGAAAAGGTCAGCTATGACCAGCTCAGGTATTGGGGATCGCTGGTATTCTCTGAACGTAAGCGCCTCGTGCTTCCTGAAGAGATAGAGGATTATATAGAGAAGTGCACTCTTGAGAAAAGGCTCAAGTCATCATTCCGTCGAGAATCTTTCGTGAAAGGCTGGCTGACTGTGATGAGAAGTACCTGGGAGACTGTAAAAGATAAGATATAGGTGCTGAATCTTTTCTGTCAGTGACGACAACCGAAACAATTCTGGAAAGATTTATATTCTTGAAAATCTATATAATAGAATATAGTTAAAAATATTTCAGGGAACAATCAATGACGTGAAAAACTCGGTTGGGATTACAGAATTACTAGTGATAACAGTGATCTGCACTCCCGATCATGAGGTCCTTAAAGCGATTTTTGAATAATACGGATGGAAAAGGGCCTTCACCTCGCTCAAAGGTACCCCCCGTAAAAGATGTTTCTACAGCTCTTGGCATGCCATATTTTGCATTCCTCAAGAAATACAGCTCAAATGAGAGAGGAAGCGACAAGAACCGGCACCAGAAGGTGAAGGTAA
Source organism: Candidatus Woesearchaeota archaeon (assembly GCA_019322385.1). Taxonomy (GTDB): domain Archaea; phylum Nanobdellota; class Nanobdellia; order Woesearchaeales; family UBA11576; genus JABMQF01. Next base: position 5,138 of record JAHWIS010000081.1, on the reverse strand, counting down.
CATCGACAGACAAGTTCGAGAGCTGCATATTGCGTATAATCGAAGAAACCTCGGAACAGGGCGGCAACAGGAAAAAATCACTGTTCTGCGGTCCTGTCGACGGTGTTGACGAGGTATTGAGCGCGTACGCAAACATCGCGTGCAGGAATCCTGTGATATTCGCGGTATTTTTCGACATAAACCCGTACAAGATCGAATACTTCACGTTCAGGCTGTTCCTTACGCAGATATCTGATACAAAGGAGGAGTATCTTCGTAATCTTTTCTTTTATCTGCAGGGCGATACTGATTCTGGAGTGCAGTATATATTAGACAAGGCAGTGCGGAACAGCGTGACAAAGGAGCTGCATGCAGATTATCTCATCCAGCTCGCGAAAAAGAAGATTCCCGAACAGATCACTGTACTTCGGACATTCCTGCGCAAAGGAGCAAATATTTTGGACCTTGTAAGGGAGGGAATGACGCATTACAAGGGGCTTGCAAAGAAGATGAAGCAGAACATGTTGCTCAACTTCAACACACACTGGCTTTCCGACGACAAACTGTACAATGCAGTGAAGGAATCATGCAGGAATGACATGATAAAGGTGATGCAGGCAGACATCAACCGTTCAGGAAAGCAGAAGATCATCAAGATGATCAATGATTCCAAGGTCGCGCCCCTGATACTGTACATACCGAAAGGCAAGAAGAAGTTCTTGGGAAGTAGAGAGCTCGTCGAGAAATTCGCGATCTGCATCGACACGCGTCCACCTCAGAGCAAGAGAGAAAAATGCAGGGTGTGGAGCATCATGGAACCTGAAAGGTTCTTCTCGACACCGCAGTTCCAGCACCAGGGAGAGCTGTCGAACAAGCAGCTAATGCTCTTGACAGAGGAATACAAGAAAAGGACATGCATAGGCCAAAACTTCGACGAGAGATGCAGTATAATGCTGCTGGGAGACCTGCCATATGGAAGGCTCTACTTGGATGAAAGGTCCCGAGCCTTTGCAGAAAAGATACAGAACTATGCCAACAGTTACGGTGTCAAGCACGTCGCCCTGTGCGGAGACATCATTGATGGGGAGCATACAAGGGAGAAACGGAAGCTGGCGCTATTGCAATATCTCTCTGACGAGCCCAGACCGTCGATAGAGCAGCAATGCAAGCTGGCATCAGGTTTCATATCAGGGTTTGACGGCAATGTGTATTCTGTTACATCAGACGGTGACTGGGACATCATCGAGGAAAAACAGAGGGAGCTGATAAACCAGAAGGAATTCCAATACAAGATAGAGAAGAACACAAGCCACATACCAGACAACATACGGAAAAGCCTGAGGGTGGAGGCGATATTCGAAGCTGCAAAGGAATACTATGACTATGTCGAGAGGCAGATAGGGCTGTCAGAGAGGATAGGCGACTCATTGAACCTAGGGTTCGATACAGCAGGCGTGCACATAACCCACATGAGCATAGGACAGTACTTCAGGAAAAGCCTGACAAAGTCGGTCGGGGTAAAAGAACAGCAGATAATAAACCAGTTCCTTGCGATGCACGACAATGAAGAGCAGAAGGATATCGAGATAAAGGTAAGCTCGCACGACAATGTGCTACAGGCGCACATGGAGACGGAAAAGACACTCAACATAAAGGTGCCGTCCCTCGAGTCCTCGACACAATATGAGAACATCCCTATACAGCTCAGGAACGCAGTGCAGGACATGATGCACAAGGCATTCTCTGTGAGAGGGAAGATACCTTTCCTATCATCCTGCAAGGTCGAGGTGACAAAGGACAAAAGGATACTCCTGACTGTGATAAATGAAAAGATACTTGATATGCTGGAAAGGTACAAGAACCAGGGCGCTGAAGAATACCTGATCTATACGCTCACTGATGTCCATGTCGGATCGATAGCGCACCGGTATGATTATTTAATCAAGTATCTTGACTACGTAAAGAGACAGGCAGAGAAACTCCAGAAAAAGCCAAACATGAAGAACGTCGGAAGGATTGCGCTGTTCAACGGCGATATAATCGAGGGAATAAACTATCCGACAGCAATGATGCGGAATGGCGGGACACGGCTGACATTCCCGCAGACACAGATGAGCTGCGCAATCGAGATGCTTAAGCCATTCTTCTTCACTGAGAAGGACGGCAAGCTGTGGATCGATGATGACATCGAGCACATGGTGCTGACGCACGGGAACCATGAATATAATTCAGGATTCATACACAGCGGGGTGATGGCAACAGAGGTACTGCTAAAGTACTTCAAGGCGCACTTCGAGCGGCAATATGATGCAGAGACTGTCAAGAAAAAACTTATGTACAGCCTCTTTGTCAAAGTGGGAAAGGAAAAGACGCTCTTCAGCTCAATAGGTGCTTTCTCAAAATTAGGACTCAATGTCCACATGATGCATTCTTACGGTGGCCGGCCAAATATTGCAACAGCAACACCTCCACAAGAACGATGGGTCACGAAGATAGGAAGCCTTGCAAAACCCTGGGACATACTCATACAGGGCCACTACCATAAGTTCTCACTGGGAGAGGTCGCAGGGAAAGTGCTTCTTACCTTCCCATCGTTCACAGAAGTCTCAGACTTTGAGTATGAGAGAGGGCTTGACTCGCCAATGTGCGGGACGCTTCTCCATCTTTCTTCGAAGTATGGACTGGTTGTTGAGATATTGACCAGGGAGTTCCTTGATAACTATAAGTGCAAGCATCCTATATTCAAGAAGATGAGCATAAAGAGATTCTATGAAAGCTGCGTTGAGAAGGCGCTTGAGCCTGCAGACCTGACAGAATATTCCTGAATCCCTCAACAGGACCATCCAAAAATTTAAATATAAAGCAGGCAATTGTATGCGTAAAGAGGTGCAATATGAGCTTGCCTGCCCCCGCAAAATACCTTGCAGACTGGTTTGTCAGGTATACGAAGAATAGGGACCTTACGTTCAGGAAGATTTCTAGCATCAAGGAAGAAGGGAATAAGGTCATTGTTGAGCAGAAGGACGGCAAGAAGATACATTATCTTGCCGAACCGTTCCCAGAGGACTTCGGCAAGCTGGCGGATTCCATAAAAGAGGATCATAAAGGCATAGTGGTGTACAATACCCTTGACAATTTTGAAAGCATGATAAAGGTGTGGAAGAAGCTGGCAGGGATTCCTAATCTGACAATCTATTTTGTAAACCCGTTCTCAAAGCTAGAGAAGAAATGGATAGTTAGACCGTACATACATGCAAAGATATCTGATGCAGAATCTCTTGAGCAAGGACTCAATTCGATGTATATTATGGTGGAGCCTATATCAAAAGAAGATGCAGAGAAGCTTACGTCCTGATCACCATTTCTCCTTATTTATCCTTAGATAATAGCCTAAGTGCTTGAAGGTTACATGAAGGATGGGTCCTGCTATAATGATCAGGACAAGTGCCTGCCATGATGGGATGTATGTGAATGAAAGGAAAATCAAGCTTCCGATTAGGAAATCAAGCTGATCCCAAGGGAACCAGCGCTTGCCAGGCTTTATCCTGAACCTTCTCTTGAAGAAACTTTCGACAAGATCTCCGAACAGAGCTCCAAAACCAAGAAGGAATCCTATCAAGATAAAACTGTGCTGAGAATAATCAATGAAGCTTATGCTCCTGAAGTATCCGTAGTTAAGATAGAGCAGCGTTTGGAGGCCGACAAGCAATATAGATGATAGCGTACCGAAGAAAAGGCCCCTTAATGTCTTGTTCGTACCGAACAATGGCCTGCCTCTCCAGCTCTTTCCGAAATCGACGCGATAATTGAGAAAATTTATCCTGCGGAAGAAGACCGGGACCATATTAGAAAGGCCTGCAGGCAACATCAGGTAGGCGCATTTCCAGAAAAAGACAAGGAATTCAACTATTATTTTTTCCACCACATCAAATCTTTTATCCCCTTCACCTTCTTTATGCGGAAGGCGCTGATCATAAGGACTCCAGAGACAAGGAAGATGAATGGATACCAGCTGCTTAATTCAAAAAAGTAAAGCACTGGAATAATGACGCCGTTTACTGTTATAGGCATTCCCTCGAAGTGGTTCATCTCTTTGAGATTGAATCGTGCAAGCCTCAACGCTCCAGCCGTAAGGAATAAGACATAGATTATGATTGCGAAAATCCAACCTTCCTTAATTGTCTTGCTTGTCTGGAAGGCAAGGACGACAGGAGCAACACCGAAAGATACAAGGTCTGAGAGGGAATCAAGCTCCTTGCCAAAGTTGGAAACCTTCTTCATATACCTCGCGACCCTGCCGTCAATGAAGTCAAAGAACACTGCTATAAGCATGAATATGCAGGCAAACCTATATTCTTTTGAAATCGCGAAGAAAATGCTTGTCATCCCTGCGACAAGGTTCAACAATGTAAGTACATGAGGGAATTCTATAATCTCAAACATGTTGAAGTTGTCCTTTAGGTTCATTGTCGAAACCTCGCGATTATTGTCTCGCCATCAATGACCTTCTGGCCTTCCTTGACCTGCAGCTTGAGCTTGGGAAGCACAAGAAGGACCTGCGAGCCCAGACTAATGAGACCAAGCTCTTCACCTTTATGAATCTTTTGATTTTTCTTGACAAAACAGCTGATCCTTCTGGCTAGAAAGCCGGCGACCTGAACTACCTTGATTTTGCCAAGCTTCCTGTTCTTTATAATGATCTCGTTCTTCTCGTTCTGCAGCGATTGGAGCGAGGAAGCATCCTTAACAACATTGATGAAACTGCCTTTCCTGTATCTTGTCTTCAGAACTGTGCCATCAACAGGGCTTCTTTGGTAATGTACATTGAAAGGGGTCATGACAATGACTATCAGGTAGCCTTTCTTCACTGTATCCTTTGTCAGGATATTGACCTTTCCAAGCAGGCCCTTGGATATATTTGCTTTTTTTACGTTGCTTATGTCCAATATTCTTGCAATCCTCCCGTTTGCAGGGGACACGATGCAGTTTCCTTTAGGGATTCTTCTTTTTGGTTTGCGGAGGAACCAGAACTGGTAGAACAAAAAGAATATTGCGAGAAGAAGTATTATGATGACAAGGATGAATACAACAGCATTTGATATCGTTGCAAACATTTTGCGCTAGTAAAAAGTGTTGATTACTATCGGGACTATTATCCC
>JAHWIS010000080.1 GCA_019322385.1 Candidatus Woesearchaeota archaeon | reverse complement strand
TTATCAACAGAACTACAACCCCTATTGGGATGCCTATCTTTAGAGCCTTATTTGTTTTTTTTGTGACCAATCTACCACCCGGATATGTTGATTATAAATAGCTAAGAACCTATAATCAGGCTGTATTTATAAATGTTTTCGGCTTATTTTATCTAAAACACAGGTTTTTTGCCTTGTTCGAAACCTTTATATAGCCTGAAAACCATAATATACATAGGTAGGGTGGATTAGATGGAAGACGAAGAGCAGGATACATTTGTTCCAGAAGTAAGTGGAGAGGAAGAATAAGCGATTTAGCTAATCCGTTCCGGGGTCTGGAAATGGAGAAAAATCTTGAACAGCTCAGGCTTGAAGTCGAAGAGGAAAGAAAGAGGATCTATCTTGAGCGCTTTGGTCTGCTTCCTGACATAAAAGAGGAGGACAGTCCGCTCAAGAAGTTCAATTAGTGTTCTAGCGATGCAGTGACTTAAGGTAGCGCGAGCTTTTTCTAGAATTAACCCATCTCAACAAACTTCCTTCTCATCGCAGGCATTATCACAAATGCGATTATCGCCAGGATTATTGCCAGTACCCAGAATCCTCTTGCAGGCATACGTCCCAGAACATAGAGTGTCAGCGCAATCACCATTATGACTGCAAGTATCCCTGCGAGTATCTTCATCATGAGTGCAGGTACGCTCATCACAGCAGAGACTGCCTTCTTCTCATGCACTGCTGATTCTTTTTTCCTTGTTGCCTTGCGCTTTGCCATTCTACACCTTGTCGAACTCTGCGACAAACTCCTTTTCTTTTATCTTGATCTTCTTCTTGTGCTGGTGCATCTTTGCAGGCTCGTTGTGCGTTATGTTGATCTGCGAAGCACCCACTTTCTCTTTTACAGCATCTACCCATGGTTTGAATGATCCTGCTGTCTCTTTGTCTGTCTGCACAAACAATGATATCCTGTCTGACTTGACAAGTCCTGCCTCTTTCCTCATTGCCTGCACTCGCCTCATCAGCTCGCGCGCATATCCTTCTGCATCCAGCTCTGCTGTCCTTGTCTTGTCAAGATAAACGAGTCCGCTCTTGAACTCTGCCTCGACATGCGTGTCAGGCACTTCCCTTTTCACTATGATATGCTCCCTCGTAAGCTCAAACTCGTCTCCATTTGCCTTGACAACAAACTTGCCTTCCTTCTCTATCTTTGTGATGACTGCCTCTGGGCTTGTCATGGCCAGCTGTGCTATCACTGAGGCTGATTTGTCGCCGAATGAAGGCCCGACCTTTGAGTAGTCTGCCTTTATCGTTGTCTTGACCTTGTCAAAGCTTTCCTTGATCGTCAGCTCCTTGACATTTGTCTGTGTCTTGATAACATCTGATAATTCCTCGACAGCCTTCTTTGCATCATCATCCTTTGTCACGACCATGACCTCTGCCACAGGCCATCTTACTCCCAGCTCTGCTTTCTCTCTTGCAGAGAGTATTCCCTGTATCACTGATTTAACCACATCAAACTTCAGCTCAAGCGAGGAATGTATCAGTTTCTCATCTACGCTTGGCCAGTCACAGAGATGCACGCTCTCTGTCTCCATCCCGAACTCTTCCCTCAGGTTCTGGTATATCTGCTCTGTTATGAAAGGACACACTGGCGCCAGAATCTTAAGTATCTGCAGAAGATTGTGGTATATCGTATCAACCACCTGCTGTTTCTCTTCTGCACTGCCTGCTGTGCTCTTCTCTCGTGTGAATTGTATGTATGTCCTGCTCAGTTCCAGGAACAGCTCTTCTATCTCTCCTGCAACATTATCAAGTTGATACTTTTCGAACAGCTCTGAGCACTTCTTGACCTTTGATTCTGTGCGTGAGTACATGAACCTCTCAATAAGATCCATCTTGCCTGGCTTTGCTGATGGCTTGATCCCATTCAGCCGCGCAAGGTCAAGCACATATTTGTGAACATTCCACAGCACACCCAGGTTCCGGTGTTTCATGCGCGTCTCATCCCAGCTGAACTTAGGATCCTCTCCTGCAGTTGTCGTAGTCCTGTAGAACCGCAGTGTGTCTGCGCCATACTTATCTATCAGTTCATAAGGAGAGATTACATTCCCAAGAGACTTTGACATCTTCCTTCCTTCGATGTCTGTGAGCATGCCATGGACATACACTGACTTGAACGGATGCCTGTCAAGCGC
>JAHWIS010000079.1 GCA_019322385.1 Candidatus Woesearchaeota archaeon | reverse complement strand
TGAACAGAAACCTTTTTAAACCTTGAAAATTTCGACCGAGTATGGCCATTAAATCGTTCTTCGGCAAATGAAAGCCAAATTGAAGAGATACCAAGTTGTAGAGCGATTTATGCCGTTTTGAGGTAAAGAGGCCCTGGTAGTGTAGTGGCCTATCATGAGGCCCTGTCGAGGCCTCGACCCGGGTTCGACATTCATTTAGAAACGAAAATCCCGGCCAGGGCGTCTGTTTTTTTGCTTTAAATGCAAAAAAACACGTTAATTAGGCCGGTAGCTCAGACTGGAGGAACAACCGCGTGTTGTCCGGGCGATAGAGCACTCGACTTTTATCCGAAAGGGAAGTGATCGAGTGGTCGCGGGTTCGAATCAGGCACAAAGAGGTGTTTGCGCAAGTCCCGTCCGGCCTATTTAAGGTCAAACAAGGTGAAATAATGGCGAAAAAAGAAGCCAGGCAACACGTCCTCATCCCGAAACATAAGAAGCTCTCTGAGAAAGAGAAGAAAGACCTTCTAGAGACATACCACATAACCATCAATGAGCTTCCTGCAATACTCAAGTCAGACCCTGCACTGGCAGGGACGGATGTCGATGTAGGAGACATAGTGAAGATAGAGCGCGATTCGCCGACAGCAGGAAAGACAGTATTCTACAGGGGTGTTGCCGGTGAGTGACCATACACAGGCAGAGAAATCGAACCTCCTCGTGCAGAAGTTCTTCGAGGGGATGAGCCTTGTCGACTCAGACATAGCCTCATTCAACAACTTCATCGAACACCAGCTTCAGAGGGTAGTCGACGCCAACAAAGCCATAGAGCCGACGATCATACCCCACAATGTCGAGGAGTTCAAGATAAAGTTCGACAGGATCTGGGTCAAGAAGCCTGAGATGACAGAGGCTGACGGCAGCAAGAGGAACATATTCCCTATCGAGGCAAGGCTAAGGAAGATAAGCTATGCAGCACCATGCTTCATCGAGGTCAGCGCGCACATAAACGGCGTGCAGAGGGAGTCATTCACGACGCAGGTAGGATCTATGCCTATCATGCTCAAGTCAAAATACTGCCACCTCAACAAGCTGTCGAAGGAAGAGCTCGTAGAGCACGGCGAAGACCCGAACGACCTTGGAGGATACTTCATCATAAACGGCACAGAAAAAGTGCTGATAAGCGTCGAAGACCTTGCTGCGAACAGGCTGCTCGTAAGCAAAGAGAATGTCGGCGTGTCAGAATACGTAGGTAAGATGTTCTCGGAAGGGGCGAGCTTCAAGATACCGCACACATTCGAGAAGCTCAAGGATGGCATGTTCTACCTGTCATTCACAAGGGTAAAGCGGATACCGCTCATAGTCATCATAAAGGCCCTCGGACTCACGAAGGACGAGGACATCATGACATTCATCTCACGAGAGAGGCAGTTCGACTCAGTGCTTGTCAACCTGTTCGAGTTCGCAGACATAAAGACAGACGAGGAAGCGCTGGACTACATCGCGAAGAAGACAGGGATAACGCAGGCAAAGGAGATAAGGATAGAGAGGATGAAGGAGATCATGGACAGATACCTGCTGCCGCACCTGGGGACGACGCCGAAAGACAGGATATTCAAAGCATACAACCTATGCAAGCTCCTGAAGAAATTCATACTGGTCTCAACAGGCGAGCTGCCACTTGATGACAAGGACCACTACGCCAACAAGAGGCTGAAGCTGTCCGGCGACCTGCTCGCAGACCTGTTCACAGTCAACCTGAAGGTCCTGATCAACGACCTGCTCTACAATTTCCAGAGGATAGTCAAGAGAGGCAAGTTCCCGTCGATAAAGGTCATAATCAGGGACAAGCTCCTCACGCAGAGGATATACTCATCGATGGCGACCGGCTCATGGGTCGGCGGAAGGAAAGGGATATCACAGAGGATGGACAGGGCGAACTTCATAGCAGCGATGTCGCATCTCCAGAGGGTAGTCTCGCCGCTGAGTGCGAGCCAGGAGAACTTTGAGGCAAGAGAGCTCCACCCGACGCACGCAGGAAGGCTGTGCTGCATGGAGACTCCTGAAGGTACGAACATCGGCCTGAGGAAGAACCTCGCGCTGCTCTCAAGGGTGTCGCTTGAGACTCCGGAAGACGAGCTCATAAAATGCATGAAGAACCTGGGCCTGAAGACCATCTAACCGGTGAAGATCATGACTGAAGTATTCATCAACAACAAATTCAGCGGAGAAATAGACGATCCAAATAGGTTTGTCAGCTCAATGGTAGATGAAAGAAGGAAAGGTAATGTACCGCTGAACGTCAATGTCCTATATGACTCAGAGTCAGACACAGTATTTGTCGACGGCACCAAGGGAAGGGTCGTGAGGCCACTCATCGTCGCCAAGAACGGAAAACCTGCACTGACAGAAAAGCATGTCCAGCAGCTGCAGAAAGGGGAGATAGTATGGGATGACCTCCTCAAACAGGGAGTGATCGAGTACCTCGACGCTGCAGAGGAAGAGAACGCACTTGTAGCTTTCTTCGAGGACGAACTTACACCAGACCATACGCACATAGAGCTCCACCCGGCAGCACTTATCGGGTTAACCACATCGCTCGTGCCATATGGCAACTACAGCCATGCAGTGAGGGTCTCTGTAGGAGGAAAGAACCAGAAGCAGGCGATAGGATTCTACGCCTCGAACTTCGCAGTGAGGATGGACATGGACATAAACCTGCTGCACACGCCGCAGATGCCGCTGGTCTCATGCCTCATGCACAAGATATCAAACTACAAGGAACATCCTGCAGGACAGAACGTCGTCGTCGCCATAATGAGCTACACAGGATACAACATAGAGGACGCAATCATAATCAACAAAGGATCCATCGACCTGGGCCTCGGAAGGTCATCATACTTCAGGCCTGCAGTCGCGGAAGAGCTGAGATATGCAGGCGGTCTCACCGATGAGATATGCATACCAGACAAGGACATAAAAGGCTACAAATCAGAAGTGGACTACAGATACCTCGAGGAAGAGGGTATAATCTACCCAGAGGCGAGGGTTGGCGAAGGGGATGTGATCATAGGCAAGACATCGCCGCCAAGGTTCCTGAGCTCGCTCGACGAGTACAACCTCGCGTCCAACATAAGGAGGGAGAGCTCAGTCGCGCTCAAGCACGGAGAAGAGGGAATAGTCGACTTCGTGCTCATAACAGAGAACGGGGAAGGCAACAAGCTCGTGCAGGTAAGGCTGAGGGACCTCAGGATACCTGAGATAGGAGACAAGTTCACATCAAGGCATGGACAGAAGGGAGTGGTCGGCACCATAGTGCCGCAGACCGACATGCCGTTCTCAGCATCAGGCATCGTGCCAGACATCATATTCAGCCCACACGGAATCCCGTCAAGGATGACCATATCCCACCTCATAGAGCTGGTCGGAGCAAAGGCCGGTGCGCTCGGAGGCAGGTATGTCGAGGGCACGACATTCGCAGCAGATCCGGAAGAATCTCTGAGGAAGGAACTCAAGGCTCTAGGATTCAAAGAGGACGGGACCGAGACGATGTACAACGGCCAGACAGGAGAACAGATGCAGGCTAAGATATACGTCGGAAACATGTATTATCTCAAACTCAAGCACATGGTCGCAAACAAGCTGCACAGCAGGGCCCGCGGTCCGATACAGCTGCTCACACGGCAACCTACAGAAGGGCGCGCAAAAGAAGGTGGACTGCGGCTTGGAGAGATGGAGAAAGACACCTTTGTAGCGCACGGGGCAAGCCTCCTCCTGAAGGAGAGGTTCGACTCTGACAGGACACTAGTGCCTGTCTGCGAGAGCTGCGGCATAATCGCGATCTACAACGAGTTCAAGAACAAATCATACTGCCCTATATGCGGCGAGAACGTCGACATAAGCAATGTGGAGATATCATACGCATTCAAGCTCATGCTCGACGAGTTCAAATCGCTCGGCGTCTACCCTAAGATGCTGCTCGAGAACAAGTACTGATCATAAGGAGAAACAAGAATGGCTGAAGGAGCACCAGAACAATACGCATACAAGAAGGTCAAGAGCCTCTCATTCGGAGTGCTAGGCCCGAAGATGCTCAAGAAGATGGCATCAGCCAAGGTCGTGACTCCAGAGCTCTATGACAAGGAAGGATATCCTGTCGACGGCGGGCTCATGGACACAAGGCTGGGCGTGATAGACCCAGGGCTGCGGTGCAGGACGTGCGGATGCAAGCTCAAGGAATGCATAGGGCACTTCGGATACATAGAGCTGGCAAGGCCTGTCATCCACGTGAAATACGTCAGCCTGATACAGGTACTCCTCAAAGCGACCTGCAGGGAATGCGGGAAGGTCATGATATCAAAAGCAAAGAGAGAGAAATACGTCGAAGAGATCGAGAGGATAACAGCTGAGAAGGATGTCGAGAAGGCAAGGGTATTTGTAAAGAGCGTGGTGCTCAAGGACCTGACTACGCAGACAAAATGCCCATACTGCAAATCAAGACAGCAGAAGATAGCTATCGAGAAACCTACATCATTCCTCGAGAACGAGAAGAGGCTCAGCCCGATCGAAATAAGGACAAGGCTCGAGAAGATCAGCGACGAGGACCTGCCATTGTTCAGCATGAATCCTCAAGTCGTAAGGCCTGAATGGCTCGTGCTGACAGTGCTGCCGATACCGCCGGTGACGATGAGGCCGTCCATCACGCTCGAATCAGGAGAGAGGAGCGAGGACGACCTGACGCACAAGCTCGGCGACATCGTAAGGATCAACCAGCGCCTGTTCGAAAACATAAACGCCGGAGCGCCAGAGATAATCATAGAGGACCTGTGGGACCTTCTACAGTACCACGTCACCACTTTCTTCGACAATGACATCGCGCAGCTTCCGCCTGCAAGGCACAGGTCAGGACAGCCGCTCAAGACGATAACAGAAAGGATCAAGTCAAAGGAAGGGAGGATAAGGCACAACCTGGCAGGAAAGAGAACAAACTTCTCTGCAAGGACAGTGATATCACCAGACCCTATGATCGCCCTCAACGAAGTGGGCGTCCCGAAGATCGTGGCGATGAAGCTTACAGTCCCGGAGAGGGTGACCGAGTGGAACATCGAATACCTCAAGAAGTTCGTCGAGAGAGGGCCGAAGGAATACCCTGGAGCGAACTACATAGTCAGGCCTGACGGCAAGAAGAAGAGGATAACAGACGAGATGAAGGAGCAGATACTCGAAGAGGTGCAGCCAGGCTACTGCGTCGAGAGGCATCTCATGGACGGAGACATCGCGATATTCAACCGACAGCCTTCGCTGCACAAGATGAGCATGATGTGCCACGAGGTGAAGGTGCTGCCTGCAAAGACATTCAGACTCAATCCTGCAGTGTGCGCACCGTACAATGCAGACTTTGACGGCGACGAGATGAACCTGCACATACCGCAGACAGAAGAGGCAAGGTCAGAGGCAGAGACACTCATGAAGGTACGGACACAGCTGATATCTTCAGGATTCGGCCTAAGCGTGATCGGCTGCATACAAGACGGCGTATCAGGCAACTACATACTCACAAAGCTTGTCGAGCTTCCGCGTAACAGGGCAATCAGCCTGCTCATGACAGCAGGTGTTACAGACCTTTCAAGGCTCGCGAAGAAAGACACATTGACCGGACAGGACATATTCAGCGTGCTTCTGCCTGCTGACTTCGACTTCAGAGGGAAGGACAAGACCGGCGGAGAGGTCGTGATCAAGAAAGGCAAGCTGTCAGGCATAATGGACACCGCGAACCTGGGACAGGGAACAGGACTCATGCTGAGGGACATCCACAAGAAATACGGTTCAGCATTCACAGCAGAATTCATATTCAGCATCATGAAGCTCGGGATATTCACCCTGATGAACCACGGGTTCACCACATCGATAGGGGACACAGACCTTCCGGAAGAGGCGAGGAAGAATATAAGTGAAGTCCTCGACGGTGCTTACAAGAAGGTCGACACACTAATCGACATGTACCACAAGAAAGAGCTCGAGACATTCCCAGGAAAGACAATGGCAGAGACCCTTGAGCTGAAGATACTAGAGACACTGAACAAGGCAAGGAACACGACAGGAGAGATAGTCGACAAATACTCGACAAGAGAGACAGGCACGATAATAATGGCAAGGTCAGGAGCAAGAGGAAAACCCCTCAACCTGGCGCAGATGGCCGCATGTGTCGGGCAGCAGGCGATGAGAGGCGGAAGGATAACGACAGGATACAAGAACAGGACACTATCATGCTTCAAGCAAGGCGACCTAAGCCCTGCAGCGCACGGCTTCATAAGGAACAGCTTCAAGAACGGGCTAAGCCCAGCAGAGTTCTTCTTCATGGGCATGACAGGAAGGGACTCACTGATGGATACTGCACTGAGGACACCAAAGTCAGGGTATCTATACAGGAGGCTTGCGAATGCACTGCAGGACCTCAAGGTAGAGTATGACCATACTGTACGGGATGCCTCAAAGAAAATAGTCCAGTTCAAGTATGGAGAGGACAGCATAGATGTCTCAAGGTCAGAGAAAGGCACGATCAATGTCAAGCGCATAATAGCAGAGGTGACAGGTAAATAACCTGAGGATGATCATCATGGAATCCCTATTCAAGAAATACGAGGACAAGATCCCGAGCAACCTGCTAGAGGAGGCCAAGGAGAACCTTCCTGCGAAGATCGACAAGAAAAAGGCAGAGGCAGTGCTTGCTAGGATCAAGGACGAGTATGACAATGCGCAGGTAGACGCAGGAGAGAGCGTAGGGCTTATAGCAGCAGAATCAATCGGTGAGCAGGGCACACAGATGACACTAAACACATTCCATTATGCAGGCGTCGCAGAGATGAACGTCACAGTAGGCCTTCCGAGGCTGATCGAGATCCTGGACGGCAGGAAGAACATATCCACGCCGATGATGGAAGTGCACCTAAATTCCCCATACAACAAAGGTAAGGACATAAAGCAGATCGCACTCTCGATAAAGGAGACAAAGCTCAAGGACATCGCATCAGAATTCTCCATAAACGTCGCAGAACTAATCGTCGAGGTCGTCATGGACAGGAAGAAGCTCGACGCTATAGGCATCGACATGTCCAAGGTGAGCAAGGCTGTAGAGAAGCCGCTCAAGGACTTCAATGTCAAGGTAAAGGACAACGTTATCACCATCAAGTCTACAAAGGACGAAGGCCTCAATGAGCTTTACAAGCTGAAGGAAAAGATCAAGGGAGTGCACATATCAGGCATCAAGGACGTGTACCAGGTCCTCCCTGTCAGGCGAGGCGATGAATTCATCATAATCACAGCAGGATCCAACCTGAAGGAGGCGTTCGCCAACGATTATGTCGACTCCAATAATACAACGACAAACAATGTCTTCGAGGTCTCGCAGGTGCTCGGCATCGAGGCTGCAAGGCAGGCCATAATCAACGAGGTGTTCAAGGTCATCGAGAATCAGGGGCTAAACATCGACAAGAGGCACATGATGCTCGTCGCAGACATGATGTGCAACGCAGGAAGCATAAAAGGCGTGACAAGGTATGGTGTCGTTAGCCAGAAGGCTTCAGTGCTCGCAAAGGCATCGTTCGAGACCCCGATACGCCACATCATATCAGCAGCTCTCGTAGGGGAAGAGGACAAGCTCAATTCAGTCGTTGAGAACGTGATGCTGAACCAGCCAGTTCCAGTGGGGACAGGGCTGCCAGGTCTGTTGACAAAGATAAAGAAATGATAATCATAGATAGGTGTTTTTCATGGCAGATACAATAGCAGAAATCAAGAAGCTTGTGAAAGAGGAAAAGCTGATAATAGGCGCAGACGAGACAGTCAAGCTGTTAAAGGCAGGAGCGATCTCAAGGGTGTATCTCGCTGCGAACTGTCCTGCACAGCTCAAGCAAGACATAGAGCACTATGCAGGTATCGGGGAAGTCGAGGTTGTCGACACCGGACTGCAGAATGAAGAATTAGGGGACATATGCAAGAAGCCTTTCAAGATCGCTGTGATGGGCTTGAAGAAGGAATAATAAGAGGAAAATCTTTGAAATTGGCATCAAAAATTATTTATGATCAAGACACCATGAAGAAGATGGCCCTGTTCGAGCAGATAACAAGGGCCAAGCTCAAGGACTTCTTTGACGACCCTGTCCAGGAACGGCTAGTATTCATTGTAGATCCAGGAGAGCTCTGGAGGGCATTGGGAAAAGGAAGCGCTAATGTGAAGAAGCTGGAGAGGGCATTCAACCGAAAGATAAAGATCGTCGAGTTCAATAACGACCTGATAACATTCATCAAGAACATGGCACACCCCCTCAAGGTACATGATGTCACAGAAGAGGATGGTGTTGTGACAATAAGGCATGATGACATGCAGACAAAAGGACTTCTGATAGGAAAGAATGCGCGTAATCTTCGCAATATGGAGACTAATGTGCGCAGGTATTTTGAGCTGAAAGAGATAAAGGTAGTGTGATATGAAACTTCTTGTCATAACGTCACATGAAGATGATGCTACTTGCGACAGGATAGTGGAAGAGGCACAGAAAAAAGGGATGGAAGCATCTAAATTGTTTTATGAGGAACTCGCTGAGATGGGCAGTGTTGCTGGGAAGTTTGACAGCTGCGTGATAAGATATGCATACAGCGGAGGAAAGGAATATTCTGCTGTCTTGAATTCTATTATGGAATCTTTTGATGGCAAACAATTGCTCAGCAATGAGATGCTTGATCGGTTCCCTCCTGATGGTAAGGATTTCCAACACCCACAGGACAAGTATTTCCAGCACATGTTCTTCAAGGATGTTGTTAGGATGCCTAAATTCTGGCATTTCAATTCAGTTGATGAGATTAAGATTGATAAGTTTCCTGTTGTTGTGAAGGAACGAGTAAGCGAGAAAGGAAGAGGAGTATTCGTGCTTGAATCCAAAGAGGAAGTAGAAACATTCTTCAAGGACAAGGACATCAATCAGCACTTCTTTGTGGAATTCGTGAACATAAAGAAAGACATCAGGGTAATTGTGCTGAACTATAAGGCTGTTGCTGCTGTGAGAAGGAACATACGGTTCAAGGACAACCAAGGATACAAAGGCATAGGTGTCAAGGTGGCTGAGCAGTTTGAGATCCCTGAAGAGATGGCACAGAAAGCAGTTGAAGTGGCAAAAAAGCTGGGGATTGAGTTCTGCGGGCTTGATTTTGTGATCGATGAAAATGATGAGCAGTATATGCTGGAATGCAACTCATCAGTGGCTTTCACCTCAACAGAACGTGTGCTCGGGATGAACATAGCAGAGAGTGTTGTTGATCTCCTCATTAAGAAGTCAGCCTGAGCCAGAATTTATTGTTTTTAGGCGTTTATTTGCTTAAATTTGCTTATTTCTCCATTTATCGTTGAAAAGCAAAAAAACGATTGAATACTTTTATTATATTTGCCTGCTTACTATACAGTATGTGCTTAGGTTGTGAGCTGCTCCAAGGGTAATTCTGTGTTTACCACCCTTGAGTTGTTACGTGGCAAAAACTTTATATAATACGTGAATATCACGGATACAGGTGTTATCGATGTCTAAGCAGAATGATGGGCCAATGTATGGAAGGATGATTAGTGACAACGTTCTGCAGGTGGTGTACCGACAGCTTGTCGAAGGCCTGACAACACCCTTCAAATGCAAGGAAATACATCCTCTGAAAGGACAGATTGAGATCCCTGCAAAGCTTCCTAATGGCAGCAAGGTGCCTGCAAAGGATATGGATATCGTCCCTTGTGGAAGGGATAATAAGCTTGTTGAGTACACATCTCCAGCAGGCAAGAGAGTGATCCTGAGTGACCAGGGCAGTATAGTCAGGTCATTTATCTTCGGACCTGACAACAGGCGGAGCGCTATCTACATTGTGAACCACCATGAGAAGTATGTTGACAATATGATTGAATCCTCACCAGACAACAAGCCATCTTATGCAGAATGCAAGCAGAAGATGAGCATTCTTTTTGCAGACCCTCCATACTGCGCAGAGGATATTGAAGTAGATGAAGACCTTAGTGAGCTTACAGAGGACATAGAACTGAGCGACCTAAATGTCGAATCTGCTGTCGATG
The DNA here is from genome assembly GCA_019322385.1 of Candidatus Woesearchaeota archaeon. GTDB lineage: Archaea > Nanobdellota > Nanobdellia > Woesearchaeales > UBA11576 > JABMQF01. Next base: position 1,089 of record JAHWIS010000079.1, on the reverse strand, counting down.
CCATTGAAATTGATTTCTATGAAACACCTTTCCATGATCCTAATTCTCTTGATGATATACTTGTCAAGCATTATTCAGGAAGATGGGACGTACCTGCGCCTGATGATACTGAACTCTATATAGATCCTGTCGCGCAGAAGGAGGAAGAAGATGCCCTTAAGATGATTGAAGAGGTCAAAGGCGTTGATGAGAAGATCGGCGGTCTTCGTAAGATGGATCTTGTTAATGAGAAAGGAATAAGTGAGAGACATCATTATGAATCTGTCAAGGCAGCGATGGCAGCATGCATGGCCCTCAATCTTGACGATTTTCTGGATGCAGAGGGTTTTGAGAGGGTCTTGGTGCTTTGCAAAGGCTATGCATTTGACATGCCTCGGAATCCATACTTCCATGATGGAGAGCTGAGCGATGAAGAGGAAGAAAAGCTGATCACACTGCTATACACTCTGCCTTCAATCAATGCTCTTGGTGTCTCTGAAAGATATTGCCTTGAAAAAGGGATCATAAACCTCGGAAAAAGATTCCTGCAGATGCAGGAGTTTGTTGAGAATAACAAGGAAAGATTCTTTGTTTATGAAGGTGATAAAGTGAACCCTTCAGATGTCATCAGCTTTGTCGATGGGGATATTGCAGTGTATTCTGTTGATCCTGATATTGTCGAAGACCTTGTCGAGCAATCTTTCAGTGATAGTGGAAACTTTACTGACTTCTATGCAGATAATGGAGCGCGCAGGCTTATAATCTGCGACAGGAACGTGTATTTTGTCGGAAGGAAGATGAAGAATAAGTTTGATGACAGGGCAGACCAGGCACAGCTTGAGAGATATATGCTGGAAGCAGATGTAGAAGGTAAAGTCCCTGAATTACTCTCTAAGCCAGAACCTGATGAAGACGCGCTTGGGACAGTGACGCGCATAATGATGGAGGCAAAAGAAAAAGAATCTGCTGGAGCGCTGGAGCTGGCTGAGTCGGCAAGCAGGCGACAGCAGATCGAGGATGATATTGAAGAGGTGTTGAGGGATGATGGAATCCAAGAGGTAATCATGCTCACAGAAAAAGGGACGAATGATACATATGAGGGAAAGGAGG
>JAHWIS010000078.1 GCA_019322385.1 Candidatus Woesearchaeota archaeon | reverse complement strand
CCTTATTATCCTGTGTTTCAGGCTTTGAGAGCCCTGCCTGTGCATTCTTCTTATTGACAATACCTGAGCCAAAATGCAGCTTTGTGAAATGGACAAAAGACAATCTGCGCAGCGCGTTCTGGGTTGCTATAAGGATGGCAAATATCCCAACAGCATAGGATGCGAGCAGGCCGAGACTGCTCATGATCTTGGCAAAGCCGAGCTGGAATATTATTGCCTGCCTGAACGCGAACTCGCTCACTACAAAGGGATTGAACATCGCGATCTGCTTGAGGTAAGCCGGAAGGCTCTCTAATGGTACGACTGCGCTTGAGAAAAGAAGCAATACAGTTGCAATTGTTATCGAAGCAAGGGTGACTGTCTCTTCTGTCTTGAAGATGAATCCGATGAACATGCCGATGCAGATGAACACAGTACAGGCAAGCAGGACAAGAAAAAGTATTACCCATATTGATGCGAGCACAGATGTCTCAAAGAAGAATGCGCTCACACTTACGAACAAAAGCAGCTGGACAAACAGGACTATCAACGAGGTCAGGTAGGTTGACAGACTGAACGTGAAGTAAGATGTGGGTGTGAAATTGTTCCTGAGGAATGCCCTGGACTTCTTGTCGACAATGACCAGTGTTGCTGAAAGAAGGATTCCTGTGATCATGATAACCAGCACGAGAAGTGTCGGGAACAATGAGTTGAAATGGGTCTTCTGTGTCGCGACAGGCTCGATCCTTGTCGTTATCGGTGTGACTATGCTCTCGGCGCTCGTCCCTTTGATGGCAGATATCTTCTGGAGCGCCTGGTCAAGAGAGCCCTGCAAGGTGTCGATCTTTGATGTCATGCTGTCAATGTTTGCAGAGATCGTCTCAAAATGCGGAAGCAACTCATCCCTTTTCTTCTTCACGCTGCTGATCTTGCTCCTTGTCTCAGACAGCTTCTGGTTTATGGCCTCAAATGACTCGATGATTGCATCGATCTTTATGGAGGCTGTCTCGACATCAGAATCTACATATAATATAAGGGAATCGACAGCGTCCTGGATATCATCAGCAGCATTGTCGATGTCATCTATCTCGTCCATGATTACTGAATTATTTGTCTCTGCCTCGATGTCTGCAGCAGAGCCTTCTATCTTGTTGATTGCAGAATCAATGTCTTGTGATATGTTAGATACCTGGTCGCTTATGCCTGTGAGTATCGCAGAGATATTCTGCCCGGTGGTCTGCGAGCTGTTTATGTCTATACCTGTGAAGTCGACAGAGAGGTCAAGCCTCTGGACGCCTGTGCGCGCCTCTTCGCCACTTTCCTTTGCTGCAGCGCCTTCAGATTTTATTGATGAAGTGAGTGACTGGCCAGTCCTTAATCTTTCCTCGACAAACCACATCCTGTTCAGCAAGTCATCAGTCAGCTCCTTTGATATCTCCTCTGATTTCTCAGATACTCGCGCAGACATGACATCGATGATCAGCCAGACAAGGTTCATCTGTGAATAGTCGACATAGAACGTGACTTCATTGGTCTGGCCGTTGGTTGTTGTCATGTCTTTCGGGAAGATGATGCATGCCTGGGATTCCAGCCTCTTGACTGAGCTTATACAGTCGTCAGTAGAGTCCTGTCTCAATACCCTGAAGTTCTGGTTGGTCATCTTCTCGATCAAGGATTCTGAAAGATCGCTATATGACTCTGAATGCACAGAAGCAGTCAAGGTGAATGTTGTTGACTGGCTGTAGGCAAGACCGAGCAGGGATACGAGGAGCAGAGGGCCTATGAAAATCACAAGCGAAGATACCTTTGCCCTTACGAGCAGCTTGAAGTTCTTCTTTATCAGCTCTATTATCTTGACCATTTTACTTTAATTTCTTGGTGACTGTCTCAAATATCTCTGTAAGGCTCGCGTCTGCAACCTCAAAGCTGACGAGCTTGTCCTTGTTAGACTCAACAGCCTTGATTATCTTCCGTGTCAGCCGGTCATCAGGCCGCGCAAATATTACCAGCATATTGTCTTTCTTAATTATCTTGGCGATCGCTGTTTCCTTCCTGAGCTTTTTTATGATAGGCTCGTACTTTCCCTGCTCAAGTTCGATCCTTATCTGTTTCGGCCGCTTGAAGATGCTCTTCAGCTCTTTGAGGGTTCCATACCCTACGATCTTCTTGTCCTGCAGTATTGCAACCTTTGTGCAGAGGTTCTCGACCTCTTCAAGGATATGGGATGCAAGCACTATTGTCGTGCCTTTTGACTGGATCTCCTGTATGAGAGCCCAGACCTGTTTCCTCATCACAGGGTCAAGGTCAGATGTAGGCTCGTCAAGGAACAATACCTTAGGATCATGGACCAATGAGCATGCAATGTCAAGCCTGCGCTGCATGCCTCCAGAAAGCTCTGCTGCGACAGTATCTCTCTCTGACTCGAGATTGACAAGCTTCAGAAGCCTGTTTGTGTTCTCTTTTGCTTTCTTTTTCGAAAGCCCGTACAATGCAGCATACATCAGGAGGTTCTCTTCAGCAGTGAGGTGTTCGTAGAAAGACGGGAACTGTGAAGCAAAGCCGAAGTTCTTCTTGATAAGGGAATGATTCCTGAATACAGAGACATAATCTGGCTGGGCTGATCTTGGAGGCGGTGCGAGAGCGTCGCGCCTCACCAATACGTCGCCTGCCTGGATTGTTATCATGCCGGACATGAGCTGGAACAATGTGGTCTTGCCAGAGCCGCTCATGCCTACGACGCCGAATATGTCACCAGGGAAGACCTCAAAATCTAAATCCTTGAGGACTAGCTTCTTCCTATAGCTCTTTGAGATGTTCTTGATCATGATCAATGGCTGGTTCTTCGGAGAAATAGCTTTCTTCAAGGCTTTGGAAACATCTGTATCTGCATCTACTTTTACCTCTTTTTTACTTTGCATGCTGCTTTAAAACACTGAATTGCGGTTTATAAATTTTGTGGTGTCAGGCCCCTCAATAACCTTTATAAACATCACTTGATTCGTTGACCTCATGGTATTAGAAAAGCTGGGAAGCTCATTGAAGAATACGCTGAACAAGATAAGCAAGGCAGTATTTGTAGATGAGAAACTCATTAATGAGCTTGTCAAAGACATACAGCGCGCCCTTCTTCAGTCAGATGTCAATGTAAAGATGGTGTTTGAGCTGACCAAGCAGATAAAAGAACGGGTGCTGAAGGAAGAGTCTCCGCCAGGGCTTACAAAGAAAGAGTTTTTGATCAAGATAGTATATGAGGAGCTTGTCAGGTTCCTTGGAGAGACAGAGTCGACCATAGAGATAAAGAAAAAGCCTACAAAGGTAATGCTTGTCGGTCTTTTCGGGCATGGAAAGACAACAACCACAGCAAAACTGGCAAAGTTCTACCAGAAGCGAGGGCACAAGGTCGCGATGATTTCTACTGACACATGGAGGCCTGCTGCATTTGAGCAGTTGAAGCAGCTTGGTTCTCAGATAAATGTCCCTGTGTTCGGCAATCCAGAGCTCAAGGATCCTGCAAAGATCTTCAAAGAGTTCGAGCCAAAGCTGGACGGGTTTGATGTCGTGATCATCGACACTGCTGGTCGTGATGCGCTCTCTGATGAGCTGATCACAGAGCTGAACAGCATAAACAAGGCAGTGCAGGCAGATGAGAGGCTGCTTGTCATCGGCGGTGATGTAGGACAGGCAGCAGAGAGACAGGCAAAGACATTCCACGAGACCTGTGAAATTACAGGAGTCATCATCACAAAATTAGAGGGTACTGCAAAAGGCGGCGGCGCGCTGATTGCGTGCTCTGTGACTGGCGCAAAGGTCAAGTTCATCGGGGT
>JAHWIS010000077.1 GCA_019322385.1 Candidatus Woesearchaeota archaeon | reverse complement strand
TTGATGAAATCCCTGTGCAGCTTGTCGCACATCGTCCTTATGGTAGAGCCTTGCCTAAGGATCAGGGGGACTCCCATGTCTGCCTTTTTTCCTACTTCCTTGCAATATACCCTGATGAACCTCAGCTTCTGGAATATGATTTCCTTCACTTCGTCGATGTTTATCTTCTTCTCAGCAGATATGCAGATGTCAGGCTTGATCTCTTTCTTGATTTCCTCTAAGCGATCATCTTCGACAAGGTCTATCTTGTTCAGTACAGTGATGCCTGGGATGTATATCTTGTTGGATTCTATCACATCGATAAGGTCCTCAACACCTATCTCGCTGCGAATCAGAACCTCTGCGTTGTTGATGCGCATCTCCTTACAGACAGAGACTATGGTGTCATCAGAAAGCAAGGGGAGCTTGACTGTCTTGCCTATCCTTATGCCGTCTTTGGATTTCTTCTTGATCCTGACATCAGGTTTCTGCTTGTTGAGCCTTAGATGGGCGTCATGTATCTCTTTTAGCATCACATTATGGGCGTTCGGCCTCAATGTGTCAACTATGAGCAGAGCAAGATCAGCGTTCTGCAGCACTGAAAGGACCTCCCTTCCGCGCCCTCTTCCTGAAGCAGCACCTCTCACAATGCCGGGCACGTCAAGTATCTGGATCTTTGCATCCTTGTGCTCAAGAAGACCTGGGATAACATCAAGAGTAGTGAACTCATAGGCGCCTATAGGTGAGTTGGCATTCGTCAATAGGTTCAGGAGGCTTGACTTCCCTGCAGAAGGGAAACCGACAAGTATTACTGTTGCATCACCGCTCTTCCTCACAGAATAGCCAGTGGTCTTCGGACCTTTAGCGACCCTTGATTCCTCTTTCTTCTTCAGGCCTGCTATCTTAGCCCTGACAAGACCATAATGATGCTGAGTACGCTTGTTGTACTGCATCTTGCTGAGCTCCTGCTCAAGCTCTTGGATCCTGTCCCAGTTGGACACCTTCTTCTTTTCAGGCTTTGGCTTCTTTGGTGGTGCCTTTGGTTTTTTCTTCTTCGGCATGGTTGGTCGTCATGAACAGGGGTTTATAATGGTTTCTGTGGACAACAAAATTTATAAACAAAGAAATCCATAAAACATGGAATGGCGACACTGGTAGATACTATAGCAAGCATATACGCATCAGTAAGGGAATCGACATCAGGGCTCTTCTATAAGTTCATAGTTGCTATAGTTCTCCTGCTTATAGGGTTCATACTCGGCAAGATACTTGGGAGGCTCGTGTACAAGTTCCTTCACAGCTTTGAGATAAATGAGAATTTCTCCAAGCTTGCAGGGATCACCCTGAAGATAGAGGAGATAGCAGAGACATTCACCACTTATTTCATCTATTTTGTCACTATCGTGATAGTCCTTCAACAGATAGGACTGGTTTCTACCATACTGCACATGATAGCAGCGGGCGTGATAATACTTATCATCCTGTCGACGTTCCTAGGGATAAAGGACTTCATACCTAACGCGATATCAGGATTCTTCATACAGCGAAAGAACGAATTCAAGATAGGACAGAGGATAAAAGTAAAAGGCATGCAGGGAAAGATAACTGAGATAAACCTGCTCGAGACAAAGATAGAGACAAAGAGCGGAGACATAATATTCATACCTAATTCTGTGCTCAGCAAGACTGAAGTCACTTATATAACAGCAAAGAAAAAGAGATCAAGAAAGTAATTAAATCGTCTCAAGCATGCTTGCGATGTTCCAGATCTGTGTCCTTGTGTATGCCTGGATGTTGGTGTCGTCAGATATCTCGTCAAGTTCGCTCAGGGCCTTGTTGACCTTTATCGACATGTCCTGGCCATTGTCTTCCTTGAGAATTCCAATCACTTCGTCGACCTTGGACTTGATATTGCGAGGGACAGTGTTGTCGTTCGTGAGCTCCTCGAGAGCCTCGATAATATTTTGCACCCTTTCATCCATCTTCTGTTCCCCTTGTAACGCATAACGATCTTCCTTGGTTTTGTTATTTACCCATCTCTTTCATGACTTCTGACTGCAGCTCTGCTGTCTTCTCCCGCATCTTCTCTTCCTGCTTTTCGATAGTCTTTATCCTGAGCTCAGCAGTCTCTTTCTTCTGCTGCAGATCCTTCTTGAGCTCTTCCTTGTCAGAAGCGACCATCACATTACCGACGATCTTGTATGCCTTGTCTGTCTTGTCGAGTTCTGTGAGTGCAGACTCTATCTCCATGAGCTGTGCCTGGAATGTCTGTTTCTGTCCCAGGAATGACTGGAGCGAATGCTCCATCATAGAAAGCTTGTTTATCTTCTCCTGCAGATCCTTTTTGGCCTCAGTCATTTTGATGTCCTCGTTATCATGTTTTTTTTCTTGCTCCCTCAAAAACAATGAGGAGCTGTGAAATCGTGTTTAGTGTCGCGCGCAATGCAACAGCATCATTGGCATCGATGTTGAATTCAAGGCCGCCCTCTTTCTTGCTGAATGTGAATGATGAACGGTCAAAGCTAGTCTCTTCAGGCGCAAGGCATTCAGCAAGTTTGTCAGGATCGCACTTAACAAATATCTTTGCAGTGTAGTCCATCTTACCTGGCCTTGACTTTTGTGGAGACAAGCCTAGGCTTGAAAAGCATCTTGCTGCCGCAGTAAGGGCATCTCACCTTCTTCTTGATGTACTCGATACCTACTTTCTTGTTGCAGTCAAAGCATTTGTATTCAACCATCTTCAAGCAGCCTCTGGCTGTTCAACGAGCTCGGTTTCTTTTTCCTCAACCAGCTCAATATCTTCTTCTGGCTCTTCCTCAATCTCTTTTGCTTTTACTTCCCTGGCTTTCTTTGCTGTTGCGAATGTGTATGCCTTGCCAGCGAATTTAGCATTGCATTTCTCGCACTGCCATATTCCTTTAGAGAGCCTCTTCACTTTAATATAATTGCAGAAAGGGCATTTACGCCTGCCCCTATGCTCTTTTTCAAGTGCAGCGATTTTCTCCTTGTTTCTAGAACCATATCGCGGTCCAAATCGCTTGGTAGAACCTAATTTTAGTTTTTTAGCCATTTTTAGCCTTTAATTGTGAATATCAGTGTTTTTGAGAGTTTTTAGCTTTCAAAGCCTTATTTAAGCTTGTAAAAGCAGATATTGTAGCAGTTTCTGTTTGTTTATAAAGTTTGCTTGGTATTATAATATTATTAGGTGGAATGCAAGCATTCCATGCAAGAAAAATGCCGACTCCTGTTAGTCATCGGCATTTTTAAGCATGCAAAAAGGCAAAATGCCGATTCACAGGCTCATCTGCCATTTTGCCTTTCTCACATGGGGCTACCCGGACATTCGGATCAATTGACCTTTCGAACCGGGGTCATCCGGCTTCTTGCCTGAGCGTGCGTTGCACGACAGGTCCCAAACCGGAGAGGATAAACCAAACTACCCCATAGCCCCAAACTAGTGCGAAGAGGCTGATGGGGGTATTTAAATGTTTTTATGGCGGCAGATGGTTACATTTTATATAGTACTGATTTCTTTTTTCAGGCATGGCAGACATGACTGAAATGCAGAAATATCACCTGAAGAAGTTCGTGAAGGAACTGGGAAAGCATCGAGGTAGGCATACTGAGCTTGTCTCTGTGTATATACCTGCAGGTTATGATCTCAACCTGATAAATAAGCACCTGTCTGAGGAGCAGGGCACTGCATCAAACATCAAGAGCAAGCAGACAAGGGAGCATGTCCTTGGAGCTCTGGAGAAGATGCTGCAGCACCTCAAGCTGTTCAAGCGGACCCCTCCGAACGGTCTGGCTGTGTTCTCAGGCAATGTGGCTGAGAAGGAAGGGCAGACAGACATCAAGGTTTGGAGTGTAGAGCCACCAGTCCCACTCAAATTCAGGACATACCGATGCGATAAGGAATTCGTGCTTGATCCTCTGCGCGAGATGATGGAATCAAAGGAGGTGTATGGTCTTGTAGTCCTTGACAGGAGAGATGCAATGCTTGCACTGCTCAAGGGAAAGACAATCATACCAATCAGGAAGACACATTCAGAAGTGCCTGGCAAGATGAAGGCAGGCGGACAATCAGCAGCACGATTCGCCCGGCTTCGGGAAGGAGCTGCAAAGGACCATTACAAAAAGGTCGCAGAATACATGAAAGAAGAGTTCCTGAAGCTTGAAGGCCTGAAAGGAATCATCATCGGCGGGCCAGGCGTGACTGTGAATGATTTCATGGGACATGATTATCTTACAGGCGACCTAAAGAAGAAGATAATAGGAACAAAAGACCTGTCTTATACTGAAGAATTTGGGTTGCAGGAACTGCTCGAGAAAAGCGAAGACCTGCTTGCTGCAGAAGAGGTAGCGCAGGAGAAAAAGCTCGTCAGCAGGTTCTTGACCCTTTTAGCTACAAAACCTGGCATAGTCAGCTATGGAAAAGACCAGGTGATGAAAGTCCTCAAGATGGGGACTGTCGATACACTTTTGTTGTCTGAGACACTCGACGAAAATGAGATAGAAGAGTTCGAGAAAGAGGCAGAAAATAGGGGGACTGCTGTAAATATAATCTCTGTAGAGACAAGGGAAGGAGTGCAGCTGCGGGATCTCGGCATGGTAGCTGCAATATTGCGGTACGAGATAAGCACCGAGTAGAAACCACCTCATGATGGAAGAAAACATCGCAGAACAGGCATACATGAACCTGTTCCCAAACTCTAAAAGCAATTATGAATTCAGGATAGTCTATACAGGACGACTAAAGGATTATGGGGCATATGTCTCTCTTTCTGGAAAGCTGATGGAATTCAAGATGTCAAGGAAATGGTATACCATATCATCTGAGATCCAGATGGGATTGATGCAGGAATTGATGCTCAAGCTGCTAAAGCGAAAAAAATATTCCCTGTATATTGATCTGTATAACAATTTTGTCAAGAGCCTGCACCTGGCAATACCAAAAGACAGGTCACACCCGCAGCTGGAAGAAAGCTTCAACAGGGTGAATGACCGTTATTTTCTGGGATTGGTCGAGAGGCCTAACCTTGTGTGGGGCAAATTCGCGACCACGACTTTTGGTTCATATGACTTCAAGAATGACACTGTGACGATCAGCAGCGTGTTCAAGGAGACTGAGGACAAGTATTTGGATTATATAATGTTCCATGAGATACTGCACAAGCAGAGGAAGTTCTTCAGGTCAGGCACAAAGACATATTACCATGACAAGCGGTTCAAGAGGCTTGAGAAGGTGTTTGAAGAAGGCGATCAGATAGAAAAAGAGCTCGGAAGGGTCGTTGGTCGGGAGAAGGCAAAGGCATATTACCGGAAGAAGAAGGAAAAAAGGCAGAAACCTCAAGAACGACGCAGAAAAGGGCTTTTCGGGTGGTTTTAGACTACCAAAATATTTATAAATGTCGGCAAAAAAAGACAATATATACTCTAATTAACCTAAAAAAGCTAAAAGACGTGGTATTCATGGTAATCGAGGGCGAAACAAAGAAGTCTGATGCTGGTTCGATGAAACCAGGCAGTTATATGATTGTAGATGGTGTAGCCAGCAGGGTTGTTGATAACCAGATATCAAGGCCTGGCAAGCACGGCCATGCGAAATGCAGGATAACAGCTGTCGGGTTGCTTGATGGCAAGAAAAGGGTTGTTGTGATGCCAGGGCATGACAAGGTTGATGTCCCTATCATAGGCAAAAGGACTGCCCAAGTACTCTCGATTGCAGGTGACACTGCAAATGTCATGGACTCAGAGACCTATGAGACATTTGACATGCCGATACCAGGCGAGTTGAAGGGACAGGTTGTTGAAGGCGCAGAAGTGCTGTATTGGGTGGTGCTTAGCGAAAGAGTAATGAAACAAGTAAAGGGAACTGATTAGAATGGCAAAATTTGATGAAGCAGCGGCAAGGAAGTTCACGAACATATTCATCTGCAGGAGATGCAAGTCCAAGATCAGGGCGCCGAACCTGAAGGTGATAGCCGGCAAGATAAGCTGCAGGAATTGCAGCTCGAAGCAGCTCAAGCCCAAAAGAAGGAAGTAGTCCTTCTATTAATCTTTTATCTGAAAAAAGAGATGTGAAAACAATAAAATGACTTTTCTTCAAGAATACAAATGGGTCATCCTGTTCTATTCTGCGATTCTACTCCTTCTGTTCATATTCAGAAAGAAGTTTGATGTGCAGCACAAGTTTCTGGCAATGTACAGGACAAAGATAGGTATCAAGCTCATGGACAAGATCGGCAAGAAGCATGCAGAGCTTGTCAAGGCGCTGGCATATGTCGGGATAGGCGTAGGATACATAGGTCTTGTCGCCATAGTCTTCATGCTCCTCAAGAACCTCATCAATCTTTTGACAATTCCTACAGCAACATCAGCGGTAGTGCCTGTAATACCTGGTGTCAAGGTGGGCGGGTTCCAGATACCTCTTATCACTGGTT
>JAHWIS010000076.1 GCA_019322385.1 Candidatus Woesearchaeota archaeon | reverse complement strand
TTTATGCTCCGTTGGTGTAGCCCGGACCAGCTGACCAAGAGGTTGTCTGGGGGTAACCAATCATCTCGCCCTCTCGAGGCGAGGACGGGGGTTCGAATACATTAGAACAAGTGTCTGGTGACGGAAGTCCCCCACGGAGCATCCAAATCTTTTCCAGGAGGAGGCTGAAATGAACATAAAGCTCCGTTACCTAAAAGTGTCAGATGCAGAGGATTTCTTCAGGATACTGAACAATCCCAGATTCAAGTTCTTTTCTGCAAGGCCCAAGACCATAAGGGAAGAAGAGAATTGGATCAAGGAATGTCCTAAGAAAAGAAGGAAAGGCCTTGAATACAACTTCGCGATAATCCTGTACGGTGAGCTTGTCGGAGGCGCAGGCATAAAGGTAGACCAGCACAGGAAGCACTGCGTTGAGATAGGGTATTTCGTAGATGAAGAGCACTGGGGGAAAGGTGTCGCGACAAAGGTTGTCAAAATGCTTGAGGACATAGCATTCAATAAGCTGAAGGCTGTCCGAATAGAGATACTAGCCCATCCAAAGAACAAAGCCAGCCTGCGGGTCGCGGAAAAGAACGGTTACAAAAAAGAAGGCATACACAAGGCAAAAGCCATCGGCAGGGCAGGAGGGTATGAGCCTGCTGTTGTATTGGCCAAAGTGAAGCTGCCTAAGTGATTTCTTATTCTTCTTCGAAACATATGAGCTCTAGGCGTGTCTTGTCATTGGGCTTGTTGACCCTCTTGCCTGGGATGAACTTGCCGTCTTCGTAGACGCCGAGGACATGCATCCATTTCTTGTACATGTCGACCTTTACCTTTAATTCTGTTCCGCACCTGCTGAGGATCCGATAGGTCTCGCCGTCCTCGAGCTGGCTGTAGCCTTTGGTGAAGCGGATCCTGTTCTTCTCCATGTCATAATAGCCTTCGATGCGCTCCTTGTCAGAATTAACGAAAAAATATTCCCTATTCTTGCGCCTCTCATCACCCATTTTTTTGCCTCCTTGCTCTACTAAAAGAAAAGTTGTATGGGAAGGAATGAATCAAGGGAAAAGAAGTTTATAAAATTTGCTTAGAGAAAACGAAAGAATCACGGTTCAGCAAGGAACATCATACTGCTGCAGAACCGGGCAGATGCCTGCTGTTTGTAGAGGTGATTCAGCCTCTTCTTTTGCTATCCTCCTGAACAGATCGTCTGAGTTGTCGATCGGGAGGCTCAGCCCTTCTGTGTCAAGCCTTGCGATTATGAGTCCGCTCTTGTCTTCCCGAAGTGTGTAGCGGTTGCCATTCTCATTGGCCATGTGCAGTGCTTCGAATGCGTTCTTCTGGAACTTGAACGCGCTAAGAGGCCTGTGGGTGTAGACAATGCCTAGCAGGTGCTCGTAAAGAGGGACATCATTGGTATAGAAATTCATCAGATACTCCTTCCTCTGCATGCTGGCGCCTTGCCAGCGTGATATATCTATGTCTAAGGGATAATCCTTTGCGCTCTCCAGAAACTTAGGAAGGCTTAAAATGACTATATTTTGCGGTTTTAGCTCTTGATCCACCCTAATGCACCTAGTTATCACTTAAGAATGACGAAATCATATATAAATGTTTGGGTGCTCTAGCGGAACTGTATGTGATGCATGACTTCCCGCCTTCTGTACTCATCATCAGACCTTTCGATCAGGAGGCCATCTTTCTGGAATGCCTTTATCTTCTTCTCAAGCTTCTTGTATTCCTTTGCAATGTCTTTTGTCAAGATCTTGAGGTGTTTCATGGCAAACTTTTCTACGTGTTTCAGGCCTTTCCACTCCCTAAAAAGCGCATCTATCTCGGGCACTATGTTGTCATTCATATCCTCGAGCCTGCGCTCAATGTCTTCTTTCTTGATGATTGCTGGGTTCTCTATCAGCGATGCCTCGACACGCCACATATGGTCCCTGAGAATCAGGAAGTGCTGGATGAACCTGATGAACAGCTTTGTGCATTTGTTCGACGCTGCAGTCAGCTCTTTACCTTCTAATTCAGACTTCATGGTCTTTCTCATATCGTCTTGCACACCCTTCAGATTAGCCTTGTAGTTCTGGTGCCAAGCTATTCTGATGATGTTCTTCAGCTGATTGTCGTATTGGATACTGAGTATCTTCACCTCTGCCAGTATCTTTATCATCTTGTCAACGATATCCTTGGCTTTCCTTGCATGGGCAGTCATCTCATGGCGTTTCTTGTAGATGTTCTCCTCGATCTTCGTGACATCTGCCTTCATGCTTCGCCCTCCTTCGCAGCCGTTTATCAGCTTCACAAGCTCCCTGAAGTCGTCCCTCTGCTTAAGAACTATGTGCAGCAGGGCCTTAAGATCAATACCGCCTGTCATCTCCAGCAGCTTCTCCTCCATCTTCATCTGCCGCCTCACAGCACCCAGGCTCTCCTCTCGCTCAGAACGAATATCTTTGGATACCACTTTTTACACCTCTTGATTATTAGATAATGATTGGTTAGTGTTTGGGGGTTTGGGATATAAATTTTGTGCTTTTAAGGCTGTTTTGCTGTCCTGCCCACAACCTTTATATACAGCCCCTAATTCCTTGTTTCTTATTGATTATATATGCTGAGGCACCTAAAACGCAAAGCGTTTTGGTGCCAAGAATCTACGATTCTTGTGCACCTGAAAACAGGGATTCCTTATAGGGAACTTGGCCTCGGGGGATAATAAAATGGCTGAATTCAAATTAGTGATTTCTGACCCTAAGACAGGTAAATCAGTGCAGAAAGAGGTCAAAGATGACTCTGCAAAGGGCCTGGTAGGGAAGAAGATAAAGGAAGCGTTCAAAGGAGAGCTTATTGATATGCCTGGTTATGAGTTTGAGATAACTGGCGGCTCTGATTCTGCAGGATTCCCTATGCGATGGGATGTGCATGGACCTGCAAGGAAGCAGATAACTGCAGTCAAAGGGATCGGAGTGACGAATAAGCTGCGCAGGCCAAACCCTAAGAAAAAGGGATGGCGGAAGATCAAGGGCATGAGGCTGAAGAAGACAGTCGCAGGCAACACAGTCCATGACAAGACAGCGCAGATCAACCTTAAGGTGCTGAAGATGGGAAGGGAGAACCTGTTTGCAGAGAAAAAGGAAGAGGCAAAGGCAGAAACTCCAGCTGAAGCACCGAAAAAAGAAGCTCCAAAAGAAAAAGCTCCAGAAAAGAAAGAAGGAGGTAAGAAAGTGGAAGAAGAAAAGAAAGAAGAAGCACCAGTAGAAGAGACGCCAGCAGCTCCGGCTGAGGAAGCTCCAGAAGCTCCGGCTGAGGAAGCGCCTGCTGAAGAGAAAAAGGAAGAAGCTCCTGCTGAAGAGCCTGCTGAAGAAAAGAAAGAAGAGACAGAAGAGAAGATAGCAGATGTTGAAGAAGAGATAAAAAAAGATGAGGAAGAGATCGCAGAAGAGACAGAGAAGATAGAGAAGATCGAGGAAGAGCTCAAGGAAGTCGACAAGGAAGTCGAAGAAGCAGAGAAGA
>JAHWIS010000075.1 GCA_019322385.1 Candidatus Woesearchaeota archaeon | reverse complement strand
GGTGAAGGTGTCCTCTATCATAGCAACAAGGCATTGCGTGTCAAGAAAGGCGCGTATCTAGTCATACCGCCTCAGATTCCACACAAGCTCTGGAACACTGGAGTGGGCAGCCTTGAGCATCTTGTGTTCTCGTCTCCGCCATTCAACCCTTCAGATGTCCTGATCATTGACGAGTCAAGAAAGACAAGTGAGCCGAAGATCGAGAAGTTCAACAGCAATGCGGATCTCAAGAAGGCAATGGACGGCGCTATTGTGCATGAACTGCTTTCCAGGCAGGATCAGATCATGCTCAGCACGGGCCTTGCTCTGGGCTATCTTCCGCCGAGAAAGACCGCGACAAGGCACAAGCACGATATCAGCGAGGAAGTGTATTATGTCATGGAAGGCAAAGGTACTGTCGCAGTGCGCAACATGGTGCAGGAAGTCAAGCCAGGCACTGTCGTCTATCTCCCGACAGGCGTCCATCACGGCCTTGAGAACACATCACACAGAAAACTCGAGGTGATGTGCCTATCTTCCCCTCCGTATAGCAATAGTGATTTCAGTCTTTTTTAGGATACAATGGCACAATGCTTAGCATGCCTTCATCCTTGAGCCTCTGATACAGTTCAGGTTTCAGGAAGAGCAGCTCAAACTGCGGCATGTGATAATGATACTCAAGATATTCAGATACAGGGTCATCATATATTGTTCTTTTCCTGCTTTTCCTTGGTATACGCCCCATTTTTCCAGTTCTCCTCAGCTTTTGACACAATGATGGATCTGCTTTCCACAGCTCTTCTTGAGTATAACCATCCCAAAATTCACGATAAAACACAATAGGATCGCCGATCTTCCTTCTATTTCGCACCACAATGTCCATCTTCTTCTCCTGCTGCAGCCTTCGATCCAAGCCAGGATATTTTTTTTGAAGATCACTTGGTGTCATGCCTTTGCAATGCTCGTTGTAAAAACCGACAGAATCAGAGTATTTGGTGCGACGTCGCCTTCTCTGTACTCCTTCAATCTTCCCTTCTCTCAGCAACCTGTAGTATAAAGTAGGGTATTTATCCCTGACCTCTCTTGGTGTCATGCCTTTGCAATGCTTGTTGTGGAAACCGACAGGATCATGATATTTGCTTTTGTGAGTTCTTGGTTGTGGTTTTATTGGCACGATATCGAGCTTGCCTGCCCTCCTTAATCTCTGGTACAATCCGCCATGTTTCTTGAACAGCTCATATCGTGTCATGCCCTCGCAGCATTCATGATATTCGGCTACAGGGTCCGAAGACCTTCTCTTTATCTCACCCTTGTTCAGTTTACGATACAATCCGCCGCGGTTCTTGCCACGCCTTTTTCGTCTCCTTTCTTTTGAACGCTTAAAATATTCAGCAAGTTGACCTACTGTCGGCACAGCACTCAGCAGCCCATCAGTCCTTAATCTTTGATAAAGACTGCTGTCTATCCAATTCAACCTTCCTCTTGTCACACCATCATACATATAGTAATAAAAGTCAAGCGGATCCACGCCTCTCTGGTCTATCTCAGACCATTTAAGTTCGTCCTCGAGCATGTTTCTCTATCCTCGGCTTTCTCCATGGTTTCTTGTATGGTGCGATGTGGAGCAGGTCTGCTTTCTTCAATAGACTGCAGAAATAATAGTCCATGATAGAGAGCCTTCCCTGCGACACGCCATCATAGTGTTCATGATAATAAGCTTCAAGATCACCGAAATGCCTGCGTTTCCTCGGCAGGAGGTGCAGCAGATTATGGTAACTTAATGTGCTGTAGAAGTTGCGGTCAGCCTTTGCAACTTCAAATGCTGTGCGGCCTTTATGATGCTTGTTTAGATGTGCGATCAGCTCTTTTTTTGTCCGTGGTTTTCTGCCTGGCTTTCCTTTTGGGACATATTGAATAAGATCATCATTCTTCAGCCGTCCATAAAGTCCAGGGCATGCATTGTAAAGCTGCCCTCGTGTATACCCTTTAAAATGCTTGTGATAATACGCAAGCGGGTCGCTGCCGAAATTGTTCCTCAGCGTCGGCACGATGCCGAGCTTGTTCTGCTTGCGCAATTGGTCATACAGCATCCTGTTCATCTTCTGCAGTTTTGTCCTTGTGACGCCATCATACTTCTCCTTATAGATCTTTTCAGGGTCGTCGATATGCTGTATGCCTGTTGGCACTATGTGCAGGAAGCCATCACTCATCAATCTGTTGTACAGTTTCTGATTCTCCTTCCTCAGTCTCTTTCTTATGACACTAGGATGGTGTTCCCTGTAATACTTCACAGGGTCACCGCCAAAAGCAGGTTCTTTTTTTGGGATCATCTTGAGCAGATCGTTCTTCCACAGTATCTGGTACAGGCTTGGGTCTTTCTTCTTCAGCTCGCCGCGGGTAATGCCAGGATGATGCTCAAGACAGTATGCAAGATAATCGCCGCCGAAATTCCTGGATCTCTTCTGTTTCCGTGTGATAGGAACCACATCCAGCACCTCTTCCTTTCTCATCCGCTGGTAAAGCGAAGGGTCTAGCCTCCTTAGACTTCCCCGCGGCACCCCTTCATAATGCTCCAGATAAAACTCCACAAGGTCTTCTATATGGCGTCCTCCTGGAGGGAGCAGCCTGTCCAGCAGGCTTGCCTCATCCAGCGCAGCATAGAACTCAGGATCCTCTTTGCGGAGCATTGTTCGTGTGAAATGCCTGTATCTTCTCTTGAAGCGCCTGGTAAGGCTGGCATGCTGTATATCCTTGTCCAGCAGCCCTTCATCTTCTTTGTTCAGTTCATCATCTAGATCGAGCATGCAAAGGATTGGTCAGTAATCCATTATAAACTTTACTATGATTTAGTGGTATTTCTTATCCCTATGCAAAATCTTTATAAAACCGCCAAAAAACCCAGATTCCAATGGGGCCATAGTGTAGCTTGGCCAGCGCAAATCAGAGATTTGCTGGGTTGCGCTGAAGCAACTATCACCGGAGGCTGGGGGCCTTCTAACCGGGGTTCGAATGTCAAGAAATCGGCCGAAATTCCTCGTGGCCCCATATAAGAAAGACATTTCACAGATGAGCTTGCGAGTCTGTTAAATGCCTTTTTGTATGCTCAAAAATCCCGATGAGTTCAGGAGTCGGGATTTTCTTTGCATATTATTCTAGAACAAAAGCACAGAATCAGAACAAAACAAAAAAATTACCTTCTTCCTCTCTTGTCACTCATCTTCCTTGTCACAACAAACAGGAACAGTGCAAAGAACGCGAATATAACAATCAATATCGAGGTCATTGTTGAGAACCGCTGCGTATCCTGCGAATCTGCATCAACAACCGCATACCCGCTCACTGTAGGGTTTGTGATGAACACATTAAGGAAAGTGAATATGAGAAGCACTCCTATGATGACTACCATGCCTGTCTTCCAATCTATATATTTCTTGCTCAGCTGTGTGAGCCTGTCTGGAGGCACTTCCTCTGGTGATGGAGCTTCTGGTTTCTTTGATTCCGCCATTATCATAACACCTCTTAACCCACTCAGTTGGTTATTTTATATTTAAATGTTTCTTAAACATCATCGCCAGCACCACCGCCTAGCGAGCTGACGGCTCAAGAAGTGGGAATAATCGCAGTTGGGCAAGTGGATGCAGATAATGAATCAACAGCGAGCGCGTGGTGCTGGCGGCGCTAGAACTAATGCTTTTACAGGCCTTTCCCAAAACAATTAAACGAAACTTTTATAAACTATATTCACTGACCAATAGCTATCATTAAGAGGTGCTTAGTATGAAAAAAAGAGCTTTTGTCCTACTGATAGCTTTGTTTCTGGTGTTGAGTGCTATTGCGCTTGCTGAGGTTTTACCTACCCCGACATTCTTTGTGACGCCAGAGGCAGTCAATGATGTTATAATGGACCCTGCAGAAGACAGTGCAGAGTTCTACATATGGGTCGAGAACCAGGGACCCAAGACAGACACATTCAAGCTCTTGTACCTCGATGATCCTAAATGGTCATACCAAGTCCTCCCAGAACCCATAAGCAAGCAGGTTAAGGTCGCTCCTGGTGAAAAGGAAAAGATACATATTCTTGTCAAAGGAAAAGTTCCTGAAGGCTTCTATGGTGTCAAGGTAAGCGTCAGGTCATCTACTACAGGAAACATCATAGATAATGTCATGAGGATACGCGTCGGCGAAGGCGGCCCTGATACGCCTCCTAGCCCTGATTTTGACGTCGAGGTGTCTGTCCCTGCGCAGATGGACCCGAAAGGGACATATAATGTCGTGGTGAACATAAAGAACAATAACAAGCGCCTTCTTGAGGATGTCAACATAAAGCTTGCAAGCAATTTCATAACTGAAGATACCAATGTCACAGTGCAGCCTGATGAGACCAAGGGCATATCTTTTGCTGTCCTATTGATGGACACTATTGAGCCGCAGATGGACCAGCTTCACGTGACAGTCAATTATGAAGGAGAGGAGTTCTATTCTGCTGACCATAACTTTGAGGTCATTGAGTATCTGCCGCCTTTCAAGACAGATGTCAAGGTCGACAGGAAGTTCCTGAGGCAGGACAGGACCATAACGATAACCAATGAGGGCAACACATTGAAGTCAGAGGCTGTTAGACTCGAGACCTCGATGAAGGAGAGGATATTCTCTCGTGCTGATCCTAAGTTCGCTTCTGTGAAAGAAGAAGGTAAGAATTATTTTGAGTGGCTTGTCTCTCTTGAGCCTGGAGAAACACAGGAGATAAAGCTCACCACGAGCTACAGGATACTGCTCTTGATAGCATTGATCATAATAGCATTGCTCATCCACAAGGCTGCGACGTCCAACCCATTGATAGTCAGGAAGAAGATCAAGTCATTGAAGAAGGCGCATGGCGCAGTTTCTGACATGTCTGTCGTGGTCTACCTGAGGAACAGGAGCAAGGAGCCTATAACAAACCTCAGGGTCGTGGAGCGCGTCACAAGGATGGTGCATCTCAAGAAGAACTCTTTCGAGGGATCGATGCATCCTGTGAAGATGCACACGCATGACCGTGAGGGCACGCTGCTTGAGTACAGGTTCGGTGAGCTGACCCCTGGTGATACACGGATCATAAAGTATAAGGTACATGCAAAGCTCCACATCTTCGGCCCTATAACGATCAAACCGACTGTTGTCGAGTTCTCTACAAAGAAGGGCTTGAAGAAGAAATCAAAGTCGAATGAGCTTTCAGTGATGTCTGAAGAGCTTAAGGCAAAACCTGTCAAGAAGGAGCATAAGCCTGCTCATCACGAAGAGCATCACAAGAAAGAGCACCATACACATCATAAATAAAAAATATTTTTTCTTCTTATCTATTCCCGTAATAGAAGAACTTCTCTACTGAGACATCGCCAGGCTTATAGTGGCCTGATCTTGCGTGTCCTTCCCCTTTATTCTCTTCTCCCTCTTGCTTAGGTGGCGGGGGAGGTGCAGGGTCCTGCTTGAACTGTGTCTGTCCTTCCTTTGCCTGCTTTGGTTTCAATGGTGGAGTCACAGGGCTTTCCTTGAGCCTTCTGATCTCATCTTTCAATGCTGTCATCTCTGCTATCAGTCCATTGATCTTGTTGTCCATCTCTGCCAGTCTCTGTGCGACATCTGTTGATTGCGCTTCAGGCTGTGGTTGCTCAACAGGTTCTGAATGCTGTTCTTCATGCATCTCAGGTGCAGGTTCTGGCGCTGGTTCAGGCTCTGCCTGCTGCACTTCAACTTCCTGCTCTTGTGGTTGTTCTTCACCCTGCATCTCAGGCGCAGGAGCTTCTTCTGGCTGCTGTTCAGCCGGTTGTTCCTGCATCGGCTGCTGTTCTAGCACACCGCCTGACTCTACTTGCTGTGTTGCTTTCTGCACTGCCTCTTCCATAGAACTTGCCTGGCCGTGCTTCATGAGCTCTCTTGCGACAGAGTTTATCTTTTGGAGTTTAGAAACATCATCCATACATAGCACCTCGTTTCATGTCTAGCCTCTTTATAAATTATTTATAAATGAATCATTTATTGTGCGTCTTCATCGCTTGCGCACTCATCTTGTCGACAAGTTCGAGGTCATTTAATATATTAATCTTTTCCTTTTCAAAATACTTGAACACGAGATGTACCTTGTTGATATCGATCTTTTCTGCTCTTGCTTCTGCTGCAAGCAGCTGTTTCAGTTCTGCCAGCTTCACTTTTTTTCTTTTCTTCAGTTCCTTGTGCTCTTTCTTGTCAACGACTTCCCATTTGTGCAGGTTGTCTTTTATCTGTTTCAGCACCCTGCGGAATGTCTTGAGGTTCTGTATGTCGATCCGAACAAGCTTCTTTGTATATACTGGATGCACTTTCTTGTCATGCTTTGCAAGAATTAATATTAGGTGATCGATATCTTCTATCTCCTTCCGTATGAGGTCCTCTTCCTGCTTCATCATCGCAGGCGTGAATCTTTGATCCTGTTTCCTGAATATCTTGTTGAATGTCTCTTCAGAGCTTCCCACTATTGAAGCGACATCAGGGTAATGCTTCTCAAGCTTTGCTATGCTTGCTGTCCAGCCATGCCCTCTGCTGTGCGCGAGCTTATGCTCGCCTATCTCCTCGATGACATACCGAACAGCATGATCAAGCAACCTATTAGGGTTCTTTCCCTTCAAGGAATTCTTGAGCATGCTCCATCTTGATGACTGCTTTTTGATCGTGTCAAAGTATTTCACGTCCTTGTGCGCTGCAAATGCCTGCAGTACATACAGCTCTGCTGCGATGAACAAGGCTCTCTGTTTCCGCACCTGGTTCTTGTCAAGCCCTCGTGTCACTATCTCTATCTTCCCGAATTCTCCAGCGCCTACCTTTTCTCGGGAAGCAAGCTTGAAGTCCCACATCCTTGTGGCTGCCAATGAGCCGTATTTCATGACAATATCTGCTGGAGAAATCCTTGCATGAGCAAGATTTGGCTTCATGCGCCTGTATATCTTATTGATGTATGAGTTTATCTCTATAGAAATAAGCTTTGCATACCTCTTTTTTTCCTGCTTGTCCATTTTTATGATAATGTCGACGTGAACTTATCATCCTCATTATAGAGGAGCCTCTTCTTGTCATTCTTGTCTATGTTCCTCAGCACCTTTCCGACAAAGAATACATGGTCTCCTACCTCGAACTCATCCACGACCTCGCACTCCAGCTGCGCTGCTGCATCACCTACTTTGCAGCAGTCTATGCTTTCGCACTCCTCTTTCGTGAGTCCTGTCTTCTCAAACTTGTCTGTGCTCGCTCCTGATGCTGTACCGCAGTACACTGCCTTCTCTTTCAGTTCATATGGCAGGAAATTCACGCAGAAGACCTTGCTGTCTTTTATCAGCTTGTATGTGAACCTTGTCTTTGCTATGCTGATGCCGTATAGCGGTGGCTCGAAGCTGAGAGGGCAGTGCCATGCTGCTGTCATCATGTTGTCTTTTGTCACTTCCTTGCCGAGCAGCTCTGTCGTGCCTCTTGTGCTGATGAGGATTACCTGTATAGGATAAACGTTCTCTACCATGCATTCACCTTACATCTTCTTGCCGAGGTCTATGTATTTTCCTTTGTGCTTGTGCTTCTTTCTCGGGCGCGTGCCTTCAAACTCCCCTATCTTTATGATGCCCACTATGAAGAATATCAGGAACGCTATGTACTGCGCATAGTAGACATTGAACCCGAATGGCATGCGTATCAGGTCGATGATTATCATCGGCGTCGCAGCCAACAGCCCTGTCTTGATAGCATCCTTGAACAGCACGTCGAACTTTGCGATGCGTGTTATCACGAAACCCAGCAGCACGACTGCAAATATCAGGATCAGTATCTTTATTGCGTATCCTAGATAGAACAGGAACAATAGCGACGGTAGCATAAGGACCAATGCTGCTATGACTATCCCTTCATTTGAAAGCAGGTCATTGTAAGGTCCTAGCGGGTGTTTCTTGATATTTCCAAAGAATGTCTTCCTGTGCAGGTTCTCTTCTGTCAGCAGCAGCTTTCCTTCTTTCAGTTTCCTTTCAGGATGTCTTGTATCTATTGTGATGTAGGGCTCTTTCTCAGGGAACACTACTGACTCTTTCATCGATGTATTCATGCTCACTTCCAGTGTCTCGAAGTGGTCCAGCTGCTTGTCCACAAATCCCACAAGGCTGGGCAGCATCAATAGTATAGAAAGGACAAACACCATGAACAGGAATGAGAAGAAATACTTGAACGCATTCTTAGTGCTCAGCTGCCTTGCCTCCTCATACCTCCATGGGTTGAGCGCAAGCCACATTGTCTTGAAGAACTGAAGGTTCTGCTTCATGGTTTCCTTGACAGTCTTTTTCATATTAACACCTCATAAGCATGATATTGCATTTATATATAATAGGAGTCGGCTATTTAAATAGTTTGTTGTAATTTTGCATTCAATGCAAAGGCATCACGGCAGACAGCGCCGCCTAGCGACCCTTAAAATGCATAGGCGGTAAAATAAGTTAGCTCGACATCATGGTTCTCTGCAGTATGCAATGGGAGCGCTGCGCTGTCTGCCAGATCACCGGCAAGATATTTATACTAGCTCTTAATCCCAAAAGCAAAATGCACAGGATAAAGACAGGTGATTATTCAGGCGCTGGAGCAGTTGGTTTCTTCCAGCATTGGTATGTATGGGACAAGGATCTGTCTCAGCAGATCAAGATAGGCAGAGAAGATATAGGCAAGGCACGGGCATATCTTTCATTCTATGGAGCGCACCTCGGCAATACAAGGTTTGAGCCGCCTTTTGGCGCAAGGTATTCATGCGAGCCTTACCTGCTCAATGGAGCCATTGTCATAATCCATGCCCTTGAGCAGCCAGAGTCAGAGAGGCTTACTGCTGACTTCCCATCCAATTTCCTTTCCATAATCGCGAACACTGAGAAAGGGGTTGTAGAGACATCAAAAAAGCTCAAGCTTCCGCTAGAGGACAGGGTGAAGGACAGCCCAGAGAGCGATATACAGCCTTCTAAGCCTTAATCCGTAACTACTTAAAAGGGATTAAATACCGAAACGTTAATAAATAAAACAGGCTTTATTCTTTGCATGATCGATAAAGATTTAGAGGCAGAGCTGGCAAAGGAGATAGAAAACCTCCCTGATGAAGTCATAATCTACAAGACAGATAAAGGAACGATTGTGGCCAATGACAAGAGAAGGATATTCCGTATTTATGGCGAGTTGTCTGAAGGTAGCAGAACTTTTCATTTAATAGCCCATTCCAGCAAATTCGATGCTTTGCCAGATGACTATGATCCTGAAACATTTGACAATACGATTAAACCAGGACAGAAAGCATACCTTGAATACGATCGTAGATTAGAGTATGTGGAAGTTCCTAACATGTGCCCGAGCTTCACCGTACAGTCAATCACAACAATGACGCGCGAGTCATTCGAATCTGCAATAAGAGAATTCGAAGAGCAGAAGAAGCAATACGATGAGATGGTAGCTCCAATCAATGATGAGCATGAAACACTCGTCCAGAGAATCACAAGCAAATACGACGACCTGATATCAAACATGGAGAAAGAACGCGATGATGCCATTGAAGGCCTGAACATAAAGCGCGAAGGCCAGATCAAGAAATTCGCAAAGAACAAGCCCTCAATTGATGATTATATCTAATCCTTTTTTTCAGTCTTCTTCTCTTTCAGCTTCCCATCCTGTTTTCTTTTCTCGCAGATGAATATCAGGTCCTTGTCTTCCATCACTATACGTTTTATCTTGAAGTTTATTATCACAAGTTTCTCTATCTCATCGAGTTTCTTTGATTTGCGCAGCACTGTTATCACGTATCGGTCCTTGCCTACGCGTTTCATCTCTCCTATTGCTTTCCTTATGTCGTGGAAGTTGTGGATAGAAGTCACAGATATCACGACATGGAATGTCTCGTCAGGGAAAGGCAGTTCTTCAGCCCTTCCTACATAGAATCTTTTCTTAGGATATTTCTTTTTCGCAATCTTGATCAGTTCATCGCTTGGATCTATTCCAGTGCAGTCGCAGTTCCATACAGAAGTAGATATTCCGGTTCCGCACCCGATGTCTAGCAGCTTCTCTGTCTTCTTCGGCACATCTGCACCTAAAGCC
>JAHWIS010000074.1 GCA_019322385.1 Candidatus Woesearchaeota archaeon | reverse complement strand
GTCAGGTTCATTTATTATGGAATCAGAAAACGCAGAAGAGGCAATCTCTGCGCTGAAAAAAGAGGTAAAACTGAATGAGCACGATAGACCAGCTTAAGCTTATGGCAAACAAGCTCAGGATCGATTCGATAGAGTCGACTACAGCCGCAGGCTCAGGCCATCCGACTTCATGCATGTCCTGCGCAGAAGTGATGAGCACTTTGTTCTTCCACTAACTTCATGAAGATGATGAGTTCATCATGTCAAAAGGCCATGCAGCGCCGATACTCTGGTCTGCATATGCAGAAGCAGGACTCATCCCAAGAAAGAATCTGAAGAACCTGAGGAAGATCACCAGCAATCTTGAAGGCCACCCTACACCGTTGGTGCCGATGGTCAAGGTCGCAACAGGATCCTTAGGTCAGGGGCTTGCTGCAGGAGCAGGCATGGCACTTGCAAAGAAGCTCAAGAAAGACAAAGGCAGGATATATGTCCTTCTCGGTGACGGGGAGTCTGCAGAAGGATCTGTCTGGGAAGCAGCAAATGCAGCTGCATATTACAAGCTCAACAATCTCTGCGCGATTGTCGACGTGAACAGGCTCGGCCAGTCGCAGCAGACAATGCACGGCCATGACCTTGCGAGATACAAATGGAAGTTCGAGGCATTTGGCTGGCAGGCAAAGATAGTCAATGGCCACAGTGTCAAGGAACTGCTCAAGGCATTCAGCAAGGCAAAGAGGAGCAGGAAACCATTCGTGATCCTCGCCAGGACATTCAAGGGAAGAGGATTCTCGCATGTCGAGAACAAGGAAGGCTGGCATGGCAAGCCTCTCTCAAAAGACCTGATAAAAAAAGCGCTTCAGGAGATAGGACCTGCCGACATAAAACTTCAATCAAAAGTAAAATACAAAAAAACAAAGCACAAGACATATGATTTCAAAGCCAACAAGTACAATTTAGGAGACCTTGTCGCCACCCGAGCCGCATTCGGCAATGCCCTTGTCAATGCAGGCAAGAAGAATAAGGATATCGTCGCTATCGACGGAGATGTAAGGAACTCCACAATGACGCAGGACTTCTTCAAGGCATTCCCTGAGCGCGGATTCGAATCTTTCATCGCAGAGCAGAACATGGTCGGCATGGCAATAGGCTTTTCAGGCACAGGCCTGATCCCTTTTGCAGCGACTTTCGGCACATTCCTCACGCGAGCACATGATTTCATAAGGATGGCAATGTATTCAGAGGCAAACATCAAGTTTGTAGGATCTCACGTCGGAGTCAGCATCGGAGAGGACGGCCCTTCGCAGATGGGGCTTGAGGACATCCCGATGTTCCTCAGCATGCCTGATTCAGTGATACTATACCCGTGCGATGCAGTCTCTACAGAATATTGCGTCAAAAACATGGTCAAGCACAAAGGCATCTCATACCTCAGGACAACAAGGGAGAAGACACCTGTCGTATACAAGAACAGCGAGAAGTTCCCTGCCGGCAAGCTCAAGGTCATACGTAAGAGCAAGAGAGACAAAGTCCTTGTCATTGCCGCAGGCGTCACTGTCCACGAAGCCTTAAAGGCACATGATCTGCTCAAGAAAAAAAGGACAAACATAAGGGTGATAGATCTTTATTCCATACGCCCTGTTGACGCTGCAGCTCTTACCAAGCACGCCAAGGAATGCAAGAACAATGTCATTGTCGTCGAGGATCATTATTTCGGAGGCATAGGTGCGGTTGTTTCGGAGATTGTCGGAAAGATCGAGCACCTCTATATCAAAGGAGTCCCAAGATCAGGGAAACCAGAGCAGTTGAGAAGGAAATTTAACATCGATGCTGCATCGATCGTGAAAGCTGTTCGCAATATGAAGAACTAGAAGGTGGCATGATGCAAGGAAAAAGATTCTGGAGATGCAATGTCTGCAATGATGTCCACTATGGAGTCGCAGGCCCTGAGACCTGTCCCACTTGCAGGCAGAAGAATTCTTATGTTGAGATAGACAAAGAAGAAGCGAAAAACGTGGAGGGGTTTTAATATGAATGAAGAGGAATTGAAACAAGTATGGGCAAGGTTCGCTGAAAATAATGATTTCATGCTCAACCCAGATGCAAAACATGTTGATAGGATAGCAAAAGGCGTCCTCAATAATGAGAAGCAGCATGGGCTCAAGCTCTGCCCTTGCAGGATACGCGACGGGACAAGAGAAAAAGACCTTGAAATAATATGCCCCTGCAATTTCAAGACGCATGACACCTGGAACAGCAAAGGCCAGTGCTGGTGCGGCTTGTTTGTCAAGAGATAAAGCCGAGAATCAGAAATAGGCAAGCAGACCCAATAGTCCATGTATGAGCGCAAAGACAATAGTCACTGCAGCCATGCGCGAATGCCATTTCAAAGGGATGGCATGCACACCTCTTTTGTTCATTATAGATATTGAGGCTGTGAACAACAAGAAAATCAATGTGATGATTCCTCCATAAAGTATAAGAGGCTTTCCGAAGATTTGATAATAGGTTATGTTTTCAAGCATATTAACACCAAATGTTTTCAAATGAACGCTTATTTAAAAACTTTGCTGAATTATGAAAAAGACAGACCCGATCTGCGGCATGAAAGGCCACATCAAGGCGCATGGACATTATTTCTGCAGTATGAACTGCATCAGAAAGTACGAGAAGAAGTACAAGCTCAAGAAATACTGCCCAGAGTGCACGATAAAACCAAGGAAGTGGTATCAGGAGCGTCTTTACATCGTCAGCATAATAACAAT
>JAHWIS010000073.1 GCA_019322385.1 Candidatus Woesearchaeota archaeon | reverse complement strand
GGCCTTTTATCAGCTTGACAATAGGTATCTTAGGCTCTACAGGAACCACTTTAGGGTCATTTGACTTCATATCTGAAGCATATACATAGCCTGGCCCTTTTGCCTTAAGCGTCATCTGAAGCTGGCATTTTGAACAGCCTTCTCCCTTACAGGTACATTCTGCAGGCATGCTGTATGACTTAAGGTCTGTCGCCAGCGGGATCAAGCCCATCCTGTGAGCGATTATCTCGTCGTAGAGCACAGAGCTGTTCTTCCTGAACTCGACATCCTCTATCGCCATTGTAGGGACTTCATCAATGATTGTCTTCCTAAGCATGTTAGCAAAAGCAGGTGTGGCGTTCTTAAGCAAAAAAACAACCCTATTCTGCTTCTTGTTATGTTCGATAAGCTCGGTTTCCATTTTATACCCTTCTTCCCCTTCTGCCGCCTTTCTTCCTGCATCCGTCGTGCGGCACTGGGGTGACGTCCTGGATAACACCTATCCTAAGGCCCATCCTAGATAAGGCCCTCACTGCTGCCTGAGCGCCTGGTCCTGGAGAATTCGGCCCTGAATGGCCTCCAGGAGCCCTTATCTTAACATGTATGCCTGTTATCCCTCTCTCCATCGCAAGCTCTGCAGCCCGTTTAGCAGCTACCATGGCTGCTGTCGGTGAAGACTCCATCCTGTCGGCCTTGACGACCTGTCCTCCGGATGTCCTTGCTATGGACTCCATCCCTGTCATGTCTGTTATGTGGATTATCGTGTTGTTGAAAGATGAATATATATGACACAAGCCCCATCTAAGCGGCTTTCTCTCGCGATAAGGCTGCCTTCCACCCTGCCTATCGCCGTGCCTATCACCGCGCCTCGGAGGTCTATCTCCATGCCTCTGAGATCTGTCACCATAACTTGGTCTGCCTTCCTGCCTTGGAGGCCTTGCCTCTGCTGGCTTGCTTTCCGGCTTTGGAGGATTTGCTTCTGCTGGCTTGCTTTCCTTTGGTTTAGGTTCTGGTGTTTTCTCATCGGCCATTTTCACTTCTTGCTCCTTGGCTTTGGCTTTCCTTTACCTGCAGGCCTTTCCTTTCTTGCTGGCCTAGCTTTTCTTGTAGGCTTCTTATCCTTCTTGTCCTTCTTGTCTTCTTCCTTATCGAGGACCTTTTCTTTTGATTCCTTTTCCTTTACTTTCCTTGCTGCAATCCTTTCAGGATGTTCAGTATCACTAAGGTGCGAGCTGTGCCTGAAGCTTATCTGGCTCTCCTCGCTGATTGAGACAAGATATGATGGGGAGGTAATGACCCTTCCTCCTATGCAGACGTGCTCATGAGTTATGAACTGCCTTGACTGATTGACGCTGTTCGCAAGGTTCTTCTTATAGACCTGTGTCTGGAGCCTTCTCTCGAGGACATCCCGCAGAGATATCGACAGTATGTCTGCAAGACCTGCTTCTGGTGAAAGAAGGCCGTATCGCTTGAGCCTTGATAGCAGAAGCTCCTTCTCCTTTTCAGCCTGAGGCCCTGACAGCGTGACCAGCTTCTTGGCCTGGGCAGCAGCTGCCCTGAGGAAAGATACCATCTTCCATATCTCGTTCTTGTTCTTGAAGCCGTATTCCTTTAACAGCTCCTTCTCTTCCTCTATCCTGGCCTTCTGCCATGGATGAGCAGGTGCTGAATACTTTTTCTTGTGTCTTTTTGGATCTCCCATTTTGATCGTGATTATTTCTTACCTTTGGCACCGCCTTTTGAGCCACCTTTAGCTCCTGCTTTGGCTGCGCCGCCCTTGCCTCCTGCGGGCTTCTTTCTCTGCACGCCAAGACTCTTGCCTTTCCCTTTCTTCTTCCTGAAGTTGCCTTTTGTCTTCTGTCCTCTCACAGGAAGTCCTGACATGTGCCTTACGCCCTTGTATGAGCGTATCTTCTTCATCAGCTTGACATCGTTCTCAATCTGCCACCTAAGATCTGCACCCAGCAGATGCTTATCAGCGCCGGTCTCGACATCCTTTCTCCTGTTGAGCATCCAGACAGGGAAGCCAAACTTGAGAGGGTCTTTCAGCATGCTGTCCAGCTTACTTACCTCGTCGGAAGTGAGGTGTCCTGCCTTCTTGTTCCTGTCGATGTCAGAGAATATGCATAATGCATTTGCAAACATGAAACTTACTCCTTTTATCTTGTTCAGGGCATGATAAAGCGGTTTAGAACCGTCTAGATCTGTGTTCGCTATCCTCACTATATGCCTGAAATCCCTTTCTGGTATGTTTTTTTCTGCCATTTTAGTATGAATCGGGCTTTATCGAGCTTAAACGGGCTTAGAACGCAGTATTTAATCAAAATACTTGATTAAAACCCTATATGCGCCCAAAAAGCCTCTGAACTCGGGTTTTTGACTGATGATTTTGAAATCTGGATTGTATATAAAGCTATTGAATTGTGTTATTGGAAAGGGCGGTAGCCGGGAATTTCATGCAAAACTCAGCAGGATGCTGGGAATTGATTTTGAACCCGGACTGAAGGATTTCTGCAAAAGTGTTATTATGGCTCCACAGTCCTTTGTGCTGCCAGGTTACACCACTACCGCCATATTGGATATTTGGGGTTATGAGCTTCTCTTATAAAGGTTTTGCTTGATCTGTTCTGTGTATTTATATTAAAAAATTACATATATGTAACTTTAATTTACTTTATTTTTGAGAATATTTGACTTTGTGTTTTCAGGCAGCTGCTGGCGGAGCTTTCTGTTTCTTGTGCCACACCAGGTCCTTTATCTTGTAGATGAAATACGGCGCGCTGAAGCAGACGAGATAGATTATGCTCAGGATTATTGCGTTATGAGGGTTTGGGTTGTTTATGACCTCATTGAACCTGTTGGCGACGGTGGTCATGATGTATACTGTTATCAGCGCAATCGCTGGTATGAATATCCCTGCGACGACATGATGTGTCTGGTCGACTTGCTCTATGTCCTTTAGGATGACATTGAAAAGGCCTCCGAATACAAAGCCGACAATACCGAGGATGATGTAGAGCTGGATTGAGTTGAGAATCATCAGGAAAGGTATTAATGTCACTGCCAGAAGCAGATTGCCTATGATCGCTACCACGAGACCGACCCAGTATATAATAGGATGCGTCGCCTT
This sequence comes from Candidatus Woesearchaeota archaeon, assembly GCA_019322385.1. Taxonomy (GTDB): domain Archaea; phylum Nanobdellota; class Nanobdellia; order Woesearchaeales; family UBA11576; genus JABMQF01. The sequence goes on along the minus strand of JAHWIS010000073.1, from coordinate 2,097 downwards.
TACAAAGCCTGCCTGCTTTGTCCTCTTGTCTTCAGAATACATGAGGCTCATGGTCTTCTCTATCTCTTGCTCTGACCACCCCTTTTCAAGCAACCTGTGACGTAGGCTTTTCGGCATGTGTCTGCGGAAGAGATAGGCATTAATAAAGGTTTCTTAGGGTCAACTCGTTAGGCGGAGGCGCGCTTGCCGCAACGCCGCCTCGCGCTCGCTCTGCGTAAGTTTCTGCTTCTGTCTGCCCAACTGCGATCATTTCTGCTACTTCTTGCATCAGCTCGCTAGGCGGAGGCGGCGTTGCTTGAGAATCATTCTGTTGGCGGCGATATTATGTCCTGGACATGTGCAAAGAACTCCTTGGTGCGCTTGAAGTATTCAGTTATGTTGTCGATGTCGATCTTGATTACCTCTTCCTCGACGACAACAGTCATGGTGACGTGTCTGCGGAATTCACACGCCCTTGTGAATTCTGCTTTGCTTATCTTTCTCAGTCTTATGAAGAAATCAGCGAACTCTGGGATGAACTCGTCATCCGGGAACAGCTGCTTGACAAGGTTTGCCTTTGGAATCGGTGCTGTGGGCACTTCCTCCACCTTGCCTTGCTCTTTCAGGTGCTCTAGGAGACCTGTGAATGTGAAATCGATGCAGTTTATGAGTCTATCCACGACATGCTTTATGACATCGCAGGTCCTGGTATACTTCAAACTAACGAAAATCAGGTGATCTGCCCTCTTGAGCTCTTCCTTTGCCTCATCCATGTAATCAGTCATTCTTACTGTTCCTTGTCCAATGCATCATTGACCTTCTCAACGAATAATCTGGCCCTAAATAAATAACTTTTCATATCGTCAATTGTTATTGTAGTGCACTTATATTCATTGTCACAGATTATAAACTTGTCCTTTCTAGGGAACTCGACAGGACTATCCTTATGCTCTGCAATGATAGTGCTGAGCTCTTTTATGATTTCTAAGTCATCCTGCTGGAAGCTTAGGTCAGGTGCTATCTGCTGGAAAGCAGTGAATATTGAGCTGAAATCATCTGATATCTGCATTTTTTCCTGCTTTTTCACCAGCAGGGCTGTCATGCTGCTTGTCAAGGCAGCGTAGATGTCCTCTGCAATCGCCAGAATCAGCTTAGGATCATTGACAATCGGGTATGTCTTGCTGAGCATCTGCTCAGCGACCTGCAAGCTTCTCCTCGCCCTCTCTCTGAGATCTTCTGAAGACTCCATCTGCATATATTGTATAGAAATAGTATAAATAGATTGCCCAATTACTTCTGAAGCGACATTATCGCGGCGGCGAGGTCTCCCTTGTGCTCTTCTATTGCTGCCTTAGCCTGCTCTTCAGAGACATTGGCCTGCTCCATGACAGTCTTTATGTCATCCTCGCTTATGTCTGGTTCTGTCTCTATCTCCCTTTCATGGATAGCCCCTACAATCTGGAGGGTCTCCTGGCCCATCATGTTCACTTTCGAGACCTGCGGGTCGGTTATCACGAGCTCCTTGTCTGGTGTCTTGATGATGACCTCTGTAGCGTCTATCTCAGTCTGCTGGATACCCATCTTCTTCATCATCTGGGCCATCTTCCTAGGATTCATTCCAGGCATCATTTTATCCTAGACCCAACAGGGCATTTCCCTGAAGATGCAGAAGTATCACAAGAACCACTATCACTGCTGCCATTATGATTATATGGCCTGGCTTAAGCTCTATGTTAGAAGTATAGTCGTCAAAATATCTAGTCAGACCACCCATACCAGATGGAAGATTGACTTTTCCTGGTTTTGCCATGGTATGTGTTGGGAGAAAGGGGATGTATTTAAAGATTGTGGGTTGGTGTGGAAGGGTTAAGTTTTTAAATAATCACAGAACAATATTATACTGTAGGACTGCTATTTGACTAACGGATTCCATTGGATCGCTGAGGCAGCGCAACCTAACGGTTGCTGGCCTCATCTTCCTTCGGAAGCTGAGGAAAGTCCGCCCACTTTTGTGGCCACTCATGGAAGTGAGGCAGGGAAACCTGCGGCAACAGCTCAGAAACGAAGCCACCTCAGTGGAGGATGATGGGTGCGAAGCCTTTCGCGAGAAGGGTGAGT
>JAHWIS010000072.1 GCA_019322385.1 Candidatus Woesearchaeota archaeon | reverse complement strand
AATGAAATGTTGTTGTCATTTGTTATATATCCGTTTACAGGGCTTATGAGCGTGACAACAGGTGTTCCAGAGGGTATGTTGACATAGAGTATCCATTTCTCGCTCTGGCCTTCATTGGCGTATGTGTCTGTGCAGTTCACATACCACTCGTATGTGCCGTCTGAGAGTGTGTAATTGAAGTTCTGGGTAATGTTTCTTGTCACAGAGTAGTCTGTACTGACAACTGTATCATTGATGACCAGCTCGCAATTGTTGATAGGGCTGGCATCAGTCACATTATACTGGAATGTAACCTGCCCGTCATAGTCTGTAGAGGCATTAGGAGGGTTTATCAGCGTCACTAAAGGCGCTGCTGTGTCATTCACTGCTGTCTGTATGATGCTCAGGCTCCAGTTTGCATTTGCCCAGTCATAATTGCCTCCATTGTCATATGCAAGACAGTTCCAGGTGTAATTGCCTGCTACGAGGCTCTTATTGAATACTGCGATTTCTTCTGTACTATTTCCACCAAAGTATACTGTCTCATTAAGGCTGAAAGAGTTGTTTTGATAGTCTGTTAAGTATAGGGATACATTCTGTATCCCTTTGTTTGTTCCTTCTTTATCTTCAGCAGTACAGTTGAATGTTATATTATAAGTTCCTGAAGTATTAGCAATAAAATTATTTGGAGGATAATTCAATTTTACTGCTGGAGGCTTGTCACCTGACGTAACAGTCAAGATAGGATCGCTCTCATTAAAATATGTTACAATGGTGTTTGGTCCGTCAGGCACGTCGTAAAGATAGGTCCAGTTGCTCTCATCTGTGCATTGCTGATTGTCAAAGTCAAAAGCAGTGCATTTCCACAAAGCAAGGTCTGTGCCGTATCCGTAGCTTATGTTGATTGATACTCTATCGAACCTTGCGAGAGGGTTAACTTCCCATGAAACCGCTTCAGTCACGTTTGTCATGTAATCAGGAAATGATACGTTCTTTGAATAAGATTCGATCCTTGTGAAATTGACAATATCCTCATCTATAGTCATGTTAAATATGTAAAGCTCATTCAGATTACCGCTGGTCGGAGTCACTTTTATGTCATAAAACCCGTCCTTGAGATTGAAATCATATATCTCGTCGTCTGTAAGGACTATTTTCCCTTTCTCATCAAAGACCAGTACACTGCTCGTGACTGGTGAGCGTCTTGCGTCTGTGATGACTCCTTGGATATTGCTTTTATCTAATACCTTCAAGATCAGCATCATTGATTCCAGTATGTAATCATTTGAAGTGGTGCATTTGATCATCCAGTAATAGGTTCCACCGCTCAGCCCTTGAGTGAACTGCTGTAGCGCACTCTCTGTGATCGAGTAATCTGTCTGGTAGACTGTGTTGTTTATTATCAAATCACATGTGCTTATGCCTTGAAATGCGTCATAGACACTGTATTCGAATGTTATGTCCCCGTCGCTGCTGTTTGAATCATCAGGAGGGTTCAACAGGCTGACTGTCCCTAGTGTGCAGTTGGATCCTGCAAGTATCTTATCGATATCTATGACCTGGAAGTCACCGAATACGTCTCCTATGTCTATAGGCTCTGAGCAGGATAGGTGTATTGTATCAGGGCCTAATGTTATCGAGTTTATTGTTATCCGGAATGTATTGTCTGACAATAGCTTTTCATCGAAATCGCTGTGGAACTTGATAGTTATGCTGTTTCCATCAATCTTTTCAATTATCAGGTTACCTCTCTTGTTTCCAGGATTGCTGTCGATTGAATATTGCGGAAGAATGCTGAATGCAATTGCCTCTGAATCTATCAATTGACCAGCATTTGTGCCTGATCCTTGGAATGCTTCAACAGTCACTGTATAATGTGTATTGTTCACAAAGCTGTAGTTTGATTCCAGAACAACATATCTGATGCCATGGCAGTCGCAAGCAGGACCATAGTCTGTGACTGTGAAACCTGTTATGTTTGGAATCGGATTGAATACTATAAATGACAGTGCTGCAGCTGCAAGTATTATTGTGAGGATCACAAGTTCCTTATCATGATGTTTTTTCTTCCAAATCATCTTTTATCTTTTTTTCTTCCTCTCAATCTCCTGGATGATCAGGTTTCCTTCTGTATCTATGGCTATGACTAGGTCTGTGCCTTGATCCCATCCTTTAGCACTAACAAGATCCTTAGGAATAGTGAGCCTGAACTGGCCGTTGTTGTTCTGAAGCTTCATTTTGTGTTAGTACTAATTCAATACTGAAAGATATCTTATTTATAACTAAATTAGTACTAATTGGTTTATAAAGGTTTCGCTTGGATATCATTCAAAATAGCAAGTATTGCAGAAATCACGGGAAAAAAGAATTAAATGCGCCTGAAGTGAGCCATGCCTGCTGAACCCTTTTTTTCCTTTTGGGGTTTCTTTATCTGCTGCAGATGAGACTCGATGCGCTTCTTCTCGCTTTCAAGGATCCTTATTGTCTTGATCCTTTTCTTTTCTTCACCTGTCTTGCGAAGCTTGAGGAGCTCAGTCCAGAGCGCAGCGCTCAGCCGCTTGATACGCTCTTCTTCAGATATATTCTCACTGACTCTTGGGCCTACCAGGTATCCTGCCCGCTTGCCATATTCCTTGCCATGGATGAGCTTGTCCAGCTCTGCACGCACAAGACGAAGAAGCCTAAGCTCGTCACGCTCCTCCTGTCGCATCTCCTTGAGATTCTTCAGCTCAATATCCTCATTTGCAAGGACCTTTTCAAGCATCCTGTTCAGCCTAACCTGGCTTATTATGAGATATATCATAAGACCAAATAGAAGAATAAGTATAAGTGTCAGGACAAATATCAGCTCAACAAGCGGAATATCAATACCGAATACAAAAACCATCTTAGCACCCCTTTTTAGTGTTTTAAACCAGTTTGGATATTTAAAGCTATCGTCTTGTTTTCTTCTTATACCGCCTGAAAAACTTTGTTATCTTGTTCTTTGCTCTTGCGAAATACATCCTGCTTTCAGGCCAATATTCTGGCAATGCTTCTGCTCCAGCCCTTGCCAGCAATGTAAGTATGATCAAGGCAATCAATATGAACAATGCGATTATGATCCTCAGCTTCTTTACTTCGGCAGGCTTCCTGAATTCACGCACCTCTTCGCCAACAGCTACGATATGGTATTCTGCACTCCAGATAGGCCTTTCAGGTACTCTCGGCAGGAGCCTGAGACGCAGATCTGCCTTGTTCTCTACAATGCCTAAGTAACTGATTGTTATATCACTCTTGCTGTCATCATCAAGGTCTATGTATTCCATCTCGAGCAGGTTTATCCTGTAGCTGGCATCATAGGATGACACCCTGATATCCACGAAACCCTCATCGACCCTGTCGATCATTATCAGATGTTTCTCGTTCTCATACATGAACTCATACACTGTGTTCCCTGCCTGAAGTATCCGTGTCTCGATAAATCCATTCAGGAACACTGTTTTGTCTGCTCTCTCTATCAAGTATGTTTCGTCAAAGAGCTCTCCCTTCTGATACAATGCTACTTTTACCTTATGGTCTCCGGTAAACGGTATCTTTTCAAGGGCATAATCCTTTATCACAACCAATATCTTGTCCTTGCTGACAGAATATGAGCTGAGGTAATCTATTATGTAATATTCCTCGTATGTAACACCAAGCTCAAACTCCAGCTTATCATTTCCCTCTTTGTCAATATTGCTGAAGACAATGCAGGTCCTCATCACGTCACCTTCAGAATAGAGATCCCTGTCTGTCAACACGCTCAGCCTGGGGATAGTCACGTTGATACTCATCTTTTCACGGTCAGAGACATCCTGTTCCACAGCGTCGAGCTGAATCTCCAATGGGTCCAGCAATATGAAACGCTCAGCAGGGCATATGCTGTTTTCTACCTTCACCTCAACGACCTTGCTTTCGCCAACATCCAGATGGCCTATCTGCAATCCTTTTGCAGACCAACCCTTGCCTAAATCGACATCCAAGCGCACATCCCTGAGCAGCAGGTTACCGGTATTCTTTACATTGGCGAAGACTACAAATCCATCATCGGTTATGCTTATATCTTCAGGATAGCTTATCAATGTAAGTTCTATGTTCTTTTTCTTAGGAGGTGGCACAGGTGGCGGCGGTATGACAACTTCTTCAATTATCTCTTCTCTCGGCCTGGAGGGGCCTCCGCCTCCTCCACCGCCTCCTCCTCCTCCGCCAGGTGGGCAGGTGCCGCAGTCTGCAGGGCATGAAGAGCAAGATTCTGCAGAGTCGCATGTGCCATCACCGCAGGTGTATACGTGCAGGGTGACGTTGTTCGATGGGGTGGTGAGATTTGAGTCATTAGCATAGAAAACAATATACTGTGTGCCGTAGAAGTTTGGATCAGGGACAAATGTGACCTGGTTGTTTCCATCTACAATCACTGTTATGTTTGCAGGCTGGGTGAATGTATAGTTCAGAGGATCCCCTTCTGGATCAGTGAAATAATTATCAAGATCGAATGCATTCGTGTTGTTTGTATTCATCAACCAGCTCTGGCTTGGGATAGGACTTGATATTGGAGCATCATTCACAGGTGTTATGTTCAATGTGACATTGTTAGATGTTGCAGATGCGCTGTATGGATCATAACATGTAAATGTCACATAATTCAAGCCGTTGAAGTTAAGGTCTGGAGTGAATGTTACGACAAGCGTCGCGTTGTTTATCGATACTGTCACATTGTCTGGATTTGTTGAGCTGCAGTCCAAATCATCAGCGTCAGGATCGCTGAAATAGTTGTCCAGGTCCAGTGAGTTGTTGACAGTGTCCTCTGCCCAGGTCCAGTTAGGGATTGTCGAGGCTACAGGGGCGCTATTATTTGCTGCTGCAGCGCAGACTATGGTCTGCGTATAGTATTTCGGATGCCAGCTGTTGATATACCAGCTAGGTATGAAGAAGACAGTCGTGTTGCAGGAGCTGTTCTTGTCGACGACATAACTGACAGAGGTTCCGCTGTTAAGCTGCGGATAGGTCTCGGTGTGCTCAATCCCTCCGATAATCTTGTCGAATGACATGTAATATGCATTGTAATCTTCAGCATTTGTTATAGTCATTATGGATTTGTCTGAAATAGTGGGATGATCAGTGAGAGTGAAGCTGAATGGTTCTGTTGTCCTGACCTCTAAGTCACAGGTTGTTGATTCTGCGACCACTTGATGATGTTCGAACTGGTATGTCAGGTTGCTACAGCTTACATTATAATAGTCATCAATGCTCTTGCTGCTGATTTCCTGGCTTACTACGCCGATCCTGAACCAGTAGCCTCCTT
>JAHWIS010000071.1 GCA_019322385.1 Candidatus Woesearchaeota archaeon | reverse complement strand
GTCTTTCTCGTTTATCCAGTCAAGCAGGAACAATGCTGTCTTTACGGACGAGAGGAAATCATCATACTCTGGATCATAGATGCTCGGCTCTTTCTGCAGTATGTCAGACTCGAACCTTGCAAATGCCTCATTCAGCTTGTCGAACTCTTTTGTCTTTACTCTTAGGAGAGGCCGCATCTCTAATGTATTGCAGACTGACTGGAGCAGACCGAATGGTGTTACCGTACGCATCGATGAACGGCGTATGCATTTTATGATGTGATGCGCTGTGAGAGGGTCGATGTATAGCTGTGCAACGCGCTTTCCGAGAAGCGTCGCGCGTATCCTTTCCTCTTCTTCTTTTATGTCAGAGGCGCTGACGAAATCCTCTTTTGGTTTCCTGATTATGAACTCGTATCTTTCGAGCAGATCAAGCATCTTGTCGATTATAGCTTCTAATTTCGGCATGTCCCTGAACTGGTGCGCCCAGAATGTCTTTGAAAAGAATCTTATGATCTCTTTTTTTGTGCGCACGAACTCTGCAGCGATTAGCGATAGGAGATAAGTCCTGAGTACAGGTTCGACAGCGAGCTTTGAATATATCTCTTCAGGCTCACCAAAGACGTATTTCTCTTTCAGTTCTTCCTTGTTATGCTCACTCGATGCAAGGCAGATCGATTCCCCGAAACTGTCGAACTTAGGCCTGCCTGCGCGTCCAGCCATCTGGAGGTATTCAAGCACAGGGATGAACTGCATCCCGCTCCAGCCTGATGTTGAGTAGCGCTTGAGGTCGCGGATGATTGTCCGGAAAGCAGGAAGATCGACACCTGCGGCCAATGTCGGGGTGCAGCAGATGATCTTTATGTTACCTTTCTTGAACTCCTCCTCAACAATGTCTCTTTGTTTATGTGTGACACCAGAATGATGGAAAGCAATGCCTTTCCTGGCGCATTTTGCCAGCCTTTCGCATTGCTTTGTCGGTTTGGGTATTGCCCTGATTATGGAATCTGCTGTCTGCTCAAGGGCAGGATTAGGGTCTATCTTCAATGCAATGTCCTCAGCACACTTCTCAGCAGACTTCTTTGTGTTGACAAACACCAATGCCTGCTTCTTGATCCTTATCGTGTCCAATGCAAGGTTCAGCATCTCATTAGAATACTTCTTCTCGACCTTGATCATAGGCTGTTTTGGCATAGGTATGAAAAAGTAAAGGTGATTTAAATAGGTTTGTGGGGTCTGTTGGGTTTGATAGTACGAAACTTTTATAAATACCCTGAAAACCCGTATTAAAGGCTAAAAGCCCCTGTAGCTTAGTGGTTGGAGCGTGCGGCTGTTAAATGCATGATGCTGAAACCGCAAGGTCACCAGTTCGAATCTGGTCAGGGGCGTCATGAGCCCGTGGCTTAGCCTGGTTAGAGCGCTCGACTGATAATTCAATTGTACTCTTCGGAGGATGCAGCTTGCGAATCTGAGATCGAGTGGTCCCGAGTTCAAATCTCGGCGGGCTCATTCTAATTTAATTCTAGAAACAGTCACCACTTCACCATATACATGCCTATCAGGTTGGTCATCAATGCGACTATGACGAACAGCCCGAAGTGGAGGATGAGGTCTGTGAATATTGTCTTCCTGCTCTTCTTCAGGCGCCTTGATACGTATAGGCTTCCTGTGGGAAGGCCTTAGAGGAATATCATGGTGGCTGTCATTATGAACAGGTCAGTGCTCTTTGTAGAGAAGTACAATGCAATGCCCAGCAGGAAGTATGCTATCTGGTTGACAGGCGTCTTATTCGTGGTGAGGTAGAGGAATACGCTTGCCACAATGCCCAGCAGTATTATTACTATTATATTCGCGTCGTATGAATAGAGCAGTATGAGAAAGATGAACACGAGCAGGGTGTTCTCAAATGCCTTCAGGTATGCCCTGCCTGGCTTGAGCTCCTCTTTTGCCATCAAGGCGAGCAGAGCTCCGACATACACTCCAGAGAAGGCAAGCACTGTGGTAAGTATATATGTAATCATGTATGAGACACTGAACTCAAAGACCATTCGAACACCTCTTTATGCTGTTGAATCTGCTCTTGGTATTTAAAAGTTTTTTGTCTTTGGTGTCAATATGGGTCATTCAGGTGACTTCTAGAAACCTTAATATACCAGTCATACCTATTAAGGTGAGGGTGTTAAGATGGATATGCTGATGGCTGATCTCATATCGCAGAATGTCAATGATCTTGCACATGCTGTTGAATTCATTGCCAAATATATAAGAAGCCAAAGCCCTCGCTTGAGAGAAGAGGCTGAAAAAGCACTTACAAGCCTTAGGGAGATAGTACCGACTATGGATCCTCACTGGAGTATGTATCACATGTCTTTTGATGAAGGATGCAGCCCAGAAGATTTTCTTCAATATGCGAACCGCGTCGAGCAGGCATGCCAGTCTGGCGCACCTGTGAAGCCTATTATTAAAGAGATGAATGCTGCATGCTCTAAGATCGACAAAAAGTTATATGGAGAGAATGGAAAAAGCACACGCAGGTGTTCAAGTTTTAGGCTGGAAGATCTAATGTGATTTCCACGCAGAATGTCCCCATTGGAGCAGAAGATCGAATTCTTTTGGTAATGTTGGTGTGTCGCAGGCGCCGAAGCATGAGCCTGACCAGATGAATATGCTTGCCTTTGTCTTTTCCTTGAGAAAGTCAGCTATCTCTTTTGCTTTTGGCTTCAGCCCGTCAGGCAGTTGTATGCAGACATTCTTTGCTTTCTCTTTGTTGATAAGGTCTGCTGCCCTTTGTAATTCCAGGTCGTGTTCCATGGAAAGAAATAATCTGGTTTTATTTAAATATTTTTAGTGTTGGACAGGACGCCAGACAAAGAAATTCGGCTGTGTGTTCTCCCTCTCCTCAATAACAAGAAGGCGATCAAGGCTGTGCGGCAGATCATCGAATGCATCTACCAATGTCCTGTCGGGCTCACCGCTCTTCTTCTTATCGCGCTGCTCTATCTCAGGTATGTTCGATACAGAGACGACTAGGTTCCTTATTCCATAGCCCTCGATCAATCTCTTTGCACTGCTCCTGAAGCCCTTGTACAAGTCAGCATAGAAACCTCTTATCCTGTTCCCAACAGTCATCTGCCACAGCTTCACAAAATTAAACTGGTCAGACCATGCATTCCTCTCTCCGAGCCAATTCTCTGCCCTTGCCAGTGCCTGGACACACTCCCTTGCATATTGTTTTCTCATCTCAACCCCTTTTTCAGACTGCTCTCCGGTAAAGACATCCCTTATGTGCTGGCTCGGATGGGTATAGCCAATATCATTCATAAAATAACTGCCCTGCTCCGCTATCTTATCAGGATCAGGATCATAGAACTTGAGCAATCCCTGAAGTTCGTGGTCATCGACTGCGCTCATGAATGTCTTCCTGTCGCCCTCAGGGACGCAGAGCATGTCAAAATAATTGTCAGAGACATTCTTTGACTTCTTCAGGAGACACAACCGCAGGCCAAGCTGGGGTATCTTATTCTCTTTATTGTCAAAAAGAAAAGCCCTTTTCGGATTGAGGTTTGCTATATAGCTGAATGCCTTGTCAACACTGCCGATGATACCCATGAAGTGAAGGTCTGGAAGCTTAAGGCCATTTATGCTGTTGACTATCTGCTCGAACCCGTTCCCTGCCAATGGATCGTGGACAAACCTATACCCTCGCCTCTCTTCAGCAGCATCAGGAATCATTATAGAGAATTCTTCTGCAAACTTTGCGTACGGTAATTTATCTAATTGCGCGCTGTCCATCATTCCCCCAACAAATCAAAAGATTTCAATGAAAATCGTTCATCATAGCATCCAAGTCATCAAGAGGCATGTTCTTCCGGTTGATGACGCTCTCGAATGTTGTCCTTGATCTCTTGCCATTCTCCTTGATCTCAAACAACAAATCATCGTCTTCCACGGTACCACCACTGTTGCGTTGTTTTTAGCTACTGAATAGTAATAGAAGTTGAGGCGCAGTATTTAAACTTTTCGGTGGTATTTTCCTTTATAAATAGGGGCTGAAATGTCTGAAAAATAGAAGAAGAAGGCTTTTAAAAGGGTCAATTGCTGTTGCCGTTCTTAAACGCAAGCACTATGCGAATTACTACTCCTATAACAAAACATATCACTGCAGCAACGGCCAGCACATCTGTTATGCCTGACAGTCCGCTGAAGAAGAATATGATCGCAGCCACAAGTATGACAAATGCAGCACCTATCAGGAAGTTGGCCAGGAATGAGCTCTTTGCAAAAGGCTTGCCTTTTTTCTTTGATTTCTTCTTTGGCTTTTTCTCAGCCTTGGCTTCCTTTGCCTCATACCGTGCAAGCTTTTTCCCTGCTCTCTTCGCAGCTCTTAATTCCTTTGCATATGCCTTGAGCTCCTTGTTCTTGTGGGTCAGGATCGCTCCCTGCGCATCGACCTGGTCATGAAGCCGCTCCAATGCATCTGACATCCTGTCCATCTGCTTCTTTGTCGCGAATTCCTTCTTTGATGCAGCTGCTATTGATTTCAATCTCTTGTTGACATCCTTAAGCTCTGATTTCTCAAGCATGCGTCCCTGCATCTTGTCAAGCTTTGTATGCAGCTTGTCCAGTTCTTCCTGGATATCGACAAGCTCATCATCAAGATCATCTTTTGTAGCGAAAGACTTCAGCTCTTTCTTGGTGCCCTTTGCAAGCGAGTTTATGTCCTGTGAGTTCTCCTTGACGCTCTTGTTGGTGTCATCAATCTCTTTCTTTGTCTTTGTGAAAAGCTCCTTGAGCCTGTCCTTGACAGTCTGGTTTGTCTCGAGTATCCTTTTCCTGAGCTCGTCGAAAAGTGAATGCGTCTCGTCTTTTGTTGCAGATTCCTTACCCAGGTCTTCAAGGTCCTCCTCTAGATCATCAATCCTGCTGCTCAGCTTGCCCATCGCGGCAGCGAGCTGCTTCTTTGTCGCAGCGTCCTTGTTGAGCTTTGCAAGATCCTTTGAGTTTGATTCTGACTCATCCTTTACGCTGTCGAACTCCTTGTTCAGGTCCTCGACAAGGTTCTCCACTTGCTTCTTTGTGGCGAGCGACTTCATATCAGTCCTCACGTCGCTGATCTGGTCTGAGACTGTTATTTTCAGGCCTGATAGTTTTGAGAGGAGCTTCTTCTCTGCCTTTGCAGTCTCTTTTGACAGTGATGTGTGCTTCTTATCGTTTGATTTGGCGTGGTCCTTGAACATAGACTCTATTCCTTTTGAATAATCATCCATCGCAGACTTCAATGCATCTGCAACATCGTCGACATTCTTTTCCAGTTTTTGCAGCTGTTTGGCCATGTCTGCGTCCAATGCAAACTTCTTCTGGCCCTTCTTGAGGTCTGTGGCAAGCTTTTTCAGCTTGTCGAACTCTGAGTTTATGTCCTCGATAAGCGACTCTGTCTGAACTGCGCTCACCTTGGTCTTGACCTCTGCCTTCAGCTTGTCAAAGTCCTTTCTCACGTCTTCAGCCTTCTTGTTGAGGCGGTCAGTGCGCTTGTCAAGCTCATCCCTGGTTATGCTATCCTTTATTGATCGTAAGTCCTCGATACCTTTCTTGACGCTGTCGAACTCATCGTTGATATCGCCGGCAAACTGCTTCATCTGCTCTTCTGTGGCGACTACCTTATCTATGTCCTCTATGTCATGCTTTAATTTGGCTATCTCATTGTCTGTCGCGACAGAGTGCTTGTCGAACTCAGAAGCAGATACTGATTTGCGGTCGAGGTCCTCGAGCTTCTTGTCGATGTCCCAGACCTTCTTCATGTTCTCATTGAGCTCGCCGATCTTGATCTTGAGGATGTTGAACTTGTCAACTGTGACAAAGTCAGCCTTGCTGTCCTTCACATCCTGCTTGACCTCTGCAAGCTTGATGCCCTGCTGGTGATTGTTCTCTTTCAGGGCAGTCATGTCACTCTTGATGCCTGTGAATGACTTCTTCAGGGCTTCATCTAGCTCCTTGAAGTTCCTTGATCGAGAAAACTCGCTGTCTGATTTTCTGGCCATTATTAAAACACCTTGCTGTCTAACTGTTTGGTTATGAATTAACCCCCCTAATTACCACTTTAGAAAAGCAATACTATATATAAACTTTATGGTAGTGAAAGTATATAAATAGAACTAGGTCTTTTTAAAGGATTTCTTGGAAATAGGCTTTCTCCAGAACTTCTTACAGTTGAGGCAGTAATAGATCACGCGGTGCTGATGGATGCGGACCCTCAGGTTCCTGCCTGGCAATAGGAACTTGTAGCAGTGCGGGCAGAACAGGCGCTTCTGTTCTGGGGTGAGGCGGATCTTGAACTTCATGGCTACTTTTCTTGCCAATGTTGTGTAGCGGTTGGCTAATGCTGGGTTGTCTTTTGCAGCTTTCTTTGCCTGGGTGAAGAGCTTCTGGATATGATCCTTTGCATCACTGAGAGTAGAAGAAGGTTTCTTCTGGTAGCGGCGTTTCTTGGGTCTTGTTTTGCCTGGCATTTCTATCTTATAAATGCGCCATTAAGTTTATAAACATATTGGAATAAAGGATTTTGCATGGGATGGTTGAAGCGTATCTTTGGTGGTGAAGAGAAGGAAGAAGCAGAGGAAGTGCTAGAGGCCACTGTTGACCTGATGAAACTCTCGGGGTGGGTTGATGAGAAGGCGGACAGCGAATTCCAGAAGATAAAGCCAGACATCGAAACGCAGTTCAGGCAGCTGAGCGAGGAGAAGAAGAAACTCCATGCAGAGCTCGAGGATCTCCGCGAGGCAAAGCTGCACAACCCGAACATAACAGAGCGCGAGAAACAGCTCATGCAGGGCAACAGGGAGTCGTACATAAGCCAGCACAAGCAGTTCATCAACATGATAGAGTTCTCAGACGAGCTGACATGCAAGGAAGTTACGACGTTCTGCAGGAACTTCGAGGAGCTCATGGTGAAGCTGGCGAAGTCGACAGCAAGAGGACATCTTGTGATGACTGAATTCTTCTCAAACCATGCGATGCTGGTCAACAAGAGCATAAAGGTCATGGGGCAGATCGTTTCAAGGGTGAAGGAGCTGCTCGATGACAGCAACCTGAGCGTGACAGAACTCGATGGTGTGCAGAAGGCAATAT
>JAHWIS010000070.1 GCA_019322385.1 Candidatus Woesearchaeota archaeon | reverse complement strand
GATAGGTGCAGGCAAGAATGCTGGCGCAGACCTTTCTATCGCCGGACACACACATGATAATCGCATGAGGCTCTACAAGACAGGTGACAATACATGGAGCGTAGCATACAAGCTCGTGACACTGCAGGGAGTCTCTCCGACAGAGAAATACTATGCTGCATCTGTGCCGCGGACACAGGCGGCGCACAAGATCGTGATGCCTATGCCTGGCGACTTCAGCGAGCAGGCCATACCTGTCACCTATCTGCGCGAGCAGGGCAGGGAATCCCTCCGCAGGACAGTCGAGCAGGAGATGAAGAAAAAGAGGAAGCGCAAGAAAAAGCGGTGATGTGATTGGGAGGAGATGATGATCCGTCTGAATGGACATGGCCTGCTGTTCCAGATAAGCCGAAGCCCAAGAGGACCTGGCAGGAGGAGAAGAATCAGATGAGAGAGGTCATAAAGAAGCAGGAGCAGCTCCTGCAGTCATATCGTGACCAGAACCTGCTGCTCAGGAAGACTGCTGATGCGCTCAAGAAGAAGCTCGAGAAGCAGGAGAAACCCGTCGAGAACATCCAGAGCGAGTTCACTGACTTCAGGAAAGAGGACCTGCGCTTCTCTGACATCGGCGGTCTTGGCGATGTCATAGAGAAGGTGAAGAACTTTGAGAATGGCATAACATACCCTGAGATGTATGAGGTCTATGGCATAAAGCCTCCAAGAGGGCTGCTTGTCCACGGCCCCCCAGGTTGCGGAAAGACAATGCTTGCAAAGGCCATCTCGAATGAGCTTGATTGTTATTTCCTCAACATACCAATCACGAGGGTGATAAGTGAATGGGTTGGGAAGGCAGAGAAGAACCTGGACGCGATGCTGAAGAAATGCAACAAGATATATGAGGAACAGCATATCAAGGTCCTTGCTTTTGTCGACGAGGCAGAGCAGATGTTCAGGAGTCGCGGCACCTCTGTCGGCCACGGCGTCATCGACAGGATGGTCAATGTCTGGCTCAGGTATATGGACGGCATGGAGAATAATGAAGGCATCATATTTGCAGCAGCGACAAACAGGATAGAGATGATCGACGAGGCTGCAAAGCGCGCAGGCAGGTTCGACTACATAATACAGATACCAAAGCCTGACAGGGTTGGTGTCGAGGACATACTCAAGAAACAGGTCGCCTACAAGGAAAGGATGGCCAAGAGGGATATATACATGATCCATGACTATGGCAAGCTCGCAGACATGCTCCACAAAAAAGAGGTCAACGGTGCTGATATTGCAGAGATACTGAGGATCACGTCGGAAAATCAGATCCGCAGGTTCATAGACATGCCGCAGGAGCAGCTCATCAAGCCTGAAGAGCTTCCCATACTGCAGCATAGGATCGAGGAGGCAATACAGGAATACACTCCTGCAGACAGGAAGATGCAGAAGAGTAGGATTGGCTTTGGAGGCCAATGATTTGGAAAAACCCGCTAAAGGTGATAAAAAGTGTACAAGGAACTAGAGGATTGTGACCATCTGGTAAAAGGTCTGTATGACTTTGCACAAGAGCACAGTATACCGCTTTCTGTCGTCGATCAAGAGATAGACAAGGCATATTGGGACCACAAGAAACAATATGACAACATGCGCAGGAGCAGTAAGAATTATGACGGTCGTCTCAGACAGATGAACGTCCATGTCCTGGAGCAACACGCGCTCACCAGGCTTGAGAAGATAGCGAGAGAAAAAGATGGGCAAAAGGACAGAAGCAGAGCACAGTGAGCTCATAGATCGGCTCGAGGAGCGGGTCAAGTCCAAGTACACGCTGGTGTTCCGCGAAGCAGAGGTGCGTGATGTCTACACCGGAAAGATTGTGGGTGAGGCAGACCTGGTCGGCATTGTCGACGGGAACTTTGACGTGTATGAGGTCAAGGTCAATGACCGCCCTGTAAAGGCGAGGAGGCAGCTGCTGAAGATACAGTCCCGCCTGCAGAACTTCGGGAATGTGCGCCTTTACTATTACACCGGGACTGACAACAAGATCAAAGAGGTCAAATAAGAGGTCAAATGAAAGGGAAGAAAGGTGGTCAAGATCTATAAGCTCGATGATAAGGAGAAGAGGATACTTGACTGCATAACAAGGAATGTGAACGCGACCCCTAAGGAGATAGCGAAAGCTGCAGATGTCGACGATCAGACTGCAAGACGGCTCTACAACAGGCTATTTGCAGAGAACGCATGCTCGCAGCTCATACTTCCGAACTATGCCCTTCTCGGGTATAAGGTCATGATAATCCAGAGACTCAGTGTCAAGAACAAGTCTTTGCCTGATGTACCGTTCATCACGTCGAAGATAGAGTCTGAGTGGAGCAACTGCATAGACTGCCACGAGACTTTCGACGGCAAGATCTTCGTGAGGAGCGTCTGGAAGAACGCTGAGGAGTTCAAGAACGCGAGGATACGGCTGCATCAGAAGCACGGCATGGACTGGCTTGAAGGAGAAGAGGTGGACATGGTGCCGTTGAACGAACAGAGAAACATACTCAAGGTAAGGAGCCTATGGAAAGATGATCTGGAGGATAAGAAACCTGAAGGATAGAGTTGTAAGGTATCTGAGACGGAAGAGATTTGTTTTGCATGCAGAGATCCTTTCCCTGTTGAATGACTTGCAGCAATGGAGGGAGAGGAAACCGAAGAGCAGGCTGAGGATAAGGATAATCAAGGTCTGCGAAAAAAGATTGGTGAAGGTCAAGTAACAGCGCTGCATCACATGGCGTGAGATATGAGGTGGCTATATTGTCCGCTATGCTGTTGATATGCATCAAGGTGTTGAAAAAGATAAGGTAGGGTTCCTCTGCCTCGCTAGGGGGGAATTCTCGTCGTGAAAAAAAGACTGCAGAAGGGTGTTGAGAGTGATTTTGGAATTGGTAAGTAATCCAGAGACCGATATTGTTTCGGCCCTGGAGCTGAAGGTGTTGAGAAATGTTTTCAGGAAAAAAAAGAAAGAATAAGGGGAAGAAGGAGAAAAAAGCAAAGAAAAAAACAGATCCGCTAGTCAACGGTGTGAACATATCCTGGTGGACTCCGTGGAGAAAGATAAAGACCATTGCGCTGGCAGCAGTACTTGCCGCGACCGGGGCAGGCCTTGCATCATATTACCTGAACCCGAGAGGGGACTGGCAGACCAGGGAGCGGCACGAGGAGCATGTCGCACAGGAGATTTCTCTTTATGATGACTACGCTGATTCAAGTAAGCCTTCAGATATGTACGTCACCCTTGGGAGCCAGGGGAGGATAATCAGGGATTCGATTGTCTTGATGGGTTTCCAATCTGATGAAGAGAACATCACAGTCAAGAACCTGACCAAGTTCGACACCGAAGACGAGTATGACGAGAGGCCGTTCATCAGGCCTGTCGACGGAGGGCAGGATATATCTATTGATTCTGAAGTCAGGATAGACGGTCTTGACTACAGTGACCTCGAAGGCATCATCAGCAGCAGGACCAGTATCAAGATAACGCCGATCATCCCAGACATCTTTCCGCATCATTTCTCGATAGATTTGATAGCTGTCAACAATAAGCGCATCCCTCTCAAGTATGTCGAAGGGACAAGACCAAAAAGCGGAAGTGATAGACCGCAGTACAGTCTTGATCTCCGCAGGCTTGTCGATGATGATATTCTCTCAGAAGAGGATTTCAAGGGCAGCCTTGAGTTGAGCATGAGTTCTTTTATCGAGATAGATGATGTACCAACGATATATGATGGCGATGTTGCAGGCCTGTTTGCCTACAAGGCAATGCCTGGCCATCTTAAGAGATACACAGAGAGCACTGGTGAGCTGCCTTCAGACAGCAGGATGATACAGAAGATCGTCGATGAATATGAAGGAGACACATTCAATGTCCTTGACATCATAACATATGCGCTCGATAAGACTATGGATGCTCTCGAGTATGAGCTCAAGGACGAGTATATTGACCTTGAGGATATAGTCAAGTCAGGCAAAGGCGACTGCGAATACTATGCAGCGCTTTTCACATCTATCCTGAGAGGGTTCGGTGTGCCGGCAAGGCTTGCTGAAGGGTCTATGGCGAACCATGATGGTTCAGATTTCGACGGCAGGCATGCATGGTCAGAGGTCCTTATCCCTTTCAAGGACGGAAGCTACAGGTGGATCCATGTCGAGCCGACCTGGGCAGACCATGATTACGAGCCTTACAGGTTCATAAATTTTGTAGACGACTCTTACCTTTACAGTTTTGATTTTAACGTGGAGCTCGACACCAGTAACCATTCTGATGTGTACTACCTGTTCCAGAATCACAAATGGTCCTCGATACATTCAGTAGATCTCGACGGAGAGATAGAGGAGGGTGATCAATAATGACATGGGTCCAGGATATATTCCAGTATTTTGATAAGTTCAGGTTTTGGGAGATAGTGCGCGAGTACCAGCAAGGGCTCCATTTCCGGAAGGGTATCGTGATAGGGAGATGTATCAAGTACCATGGGAAGGAGCTGGAGAACATAGTTGCTGACGAGAAAGAGGTAATGGATGATAATGGCGGGAAGCTGAAATACCTGATGCCTTTCAGCAGGCCTGATGTCCCTGAAGATTACAGGCGAAGTTTTTGGACAGGTCTTCTGAAGGGGCCTAAAAGGCGCGTAAAGGATAAGAGGCTCAGGGCAGGGCTCTATTTCTACATCCCTTTCATTGATGACATCGTCACAGAGGATGTCCAGGAGAGGGTCATTGACCTGCAGAACCTGAGCGTGCCGACTGACGACGACGGCAAGGACAGCAATGAGATGTTTGTCAGCTGTGCCTTGCGCTACGAGATCAATGATTTTTACAAGGCGCATACCGCGGTGCATGACTATGAGTCGACATTGCAGGACCATACCATTGCAGTGCTGTCAGAGCATAGCAGGAACCACAAGTATGACGAGTGGAAGGATCCTGAAGTGATCTATAAGATCCAGGACAATGTGCTCAAGGCCCTTCGTGAGACTGCGACGAGGAAGTGGGGTTTGAAGATCCATAAGTTCTACATAACAGATCATGTGAGGTGCAAGGTCTACCGCCTAGCGCATGAAGGTGAAAACTCGCATGCAGCCCCTGTACCTGAAGAGGAAGAGTAATAAGATGAAAACAAGACAAGACCTGGAAGGCGTTGTGATCAAGGTCAGTGTAGGCATAGGAAGGAACATGGCAGAAGCAGAGTATGCATTGTTCAATGCAAAGCAGCGGAAGCATGAGTGCAGGCAGTACAATATTGTGCAGTACGATGGCACGGAGATAATTTGCCCTCCGATAGACACAGGAAGCGATGCAGTGCAGAGCTACTTGACTATTGAGCAGAAGCTCGCAGAGCAAAATGATAAAGATGGATTGGAACATCTCGAGAACCTCAAGCATGATCCTATGACTGGTCTGCTTAATCGGACAGGATATTCAGTGGAAGTAAAGAGACTGACAGACCAAGGCAGGTACAATGACCGAATCATAATGATCCTTGATGGCGATGACATGAAGAAAGCAAACGCATTGTTAGGATATGAAAAGACAGACACTTATCTTGTCGCGATAGGAAAAGCATTGAAGAACGAACTGCGGCAGGACAAGCAAGCGCCAAGACCGAATGATATCCTTCTCAACAGGAAGAACGACAGCGGCGGCGATGAGTTTGTGATAGATATCAGCTGCTCTTGCACGCAGGCAGAAAACATAGCAAGAAGATATGTCGATGCTGTCTACAATGCACAGGTAGGCCTGAGTATTGATAATGCTGAGCAGGAGATAGACCAGCTGAGGCAGGAACTGGACTGCGGGATAGAGATTCCTATAGAGATAGATGAATCTGTATGGGTCGACCTCAGAGGTCTTTGTACTGAAGCAGAATAAATAAACTGAGGATTGTGCTGTTTCATGCATAAATCTGCTTTTTCTGTTCATTATGCTCTTTTTGCTGTTCTAAGCCCTTCTGCTCTGATTCCTTTTTAAACCATTTTTAAACCAGCTGCACCCTATTTATAAATAAAACAGCGTAATCCTTTCAATTTTTCAATCAAAACGCATTATTGCTGCATTTCATTGCATATTTCTGCATTTTTTCTCACGAAGGTTTATATGTCTGGATTGCCTAATAATCTATGGGGGAGAGCATGTCAGATGCAAGGCGAACGCTGAAGGTGAATGAGAAAAAGATTCTCAAGCTTCTGGTTGAGAACAAGGATTATTCGTTCAGGGAGATAGCGAAGCTGGTGAACCTGAATGAGGTTTCTGTCAGGAGATTGCATAACAAGCTCAAGCAGGAGAGCGTGTTCTACAACGTGAACATACCAAACTTTCCCACGCTCGGCTACAAGATAATGATGATCCAGAGGATATACATCACAAGCCCTTACCTGATCGAGACCAAGAAGATAATCAAGAACATACTTGAGGAATGGGGAAACTGTGTTGACTGCCATGAGACATATGATGGCAAGATAATCGCAAGGTCTGTGTGGCGCAATGCAGAGGAGTTCAAGGACGCGCATGCAGACTTCTACAAGAAGTTCGGCACAGCATGGCTGCAGCGGGAGCATATCGATATGGTCCCTCTTGACAATGCAGGCAAGCTGGTAAGGATAAACCAGATAGCTCTTTGATGTTCACAAAACATTTTCGTTAATTGGGTGCGCATGTCTCATGCGGGTTGGTGGTGCATGACGTTTAAGTATAAGGGCGATCCAGACAGGAGAATAGTTTTCCAGGCTAGCGACAGCAATGGAGGTTCCAATGATTCCGATTACAAGACCGGCCAGACCCATAACCCGAAGAGTGTCAACGGAAATAGGAGCACCGGCTATGATCCTGAAGAGGAAGGGGACACTCTTGTAGAGAAGGTCATGTCCCTTTCGCGCGCAATGCCTTCAAAGCATTCCCTCTATCTCGGCAGGGTGATGCTCATGAATGATTTCAGTGAGGCGCTTGTCAGTTATGCCATAGAAAAGCTTGATTCTCTGCCTGCAAAAGGCACGATAAGAGGAAGGGCGACAAGCCTTTTAGGCAATTGGGTGAAGAACAATCGGAATGATGAGCGCGCTCCTATAGCAATTATACACTATGACCAATTTAGGTCGCAGCTCACAAAGCTGTTTGGCGGCATCGAGAATATCGTCGAGAACAAGATAATGCTGAACATCGCGAACAAGCTGGTCCGGGCACAATCACAGGCAGCAGTACCAGAATTAGAGGAGGATATATGTTCGATAGCAGGCTTCTCATATGTACTTCCAAGGCTTCCTTATGAAGTGCAGCAGATCTATGAGGGGATTGTAGACAAGGCAATAGAATGGAACAGGAACGTAGCTCCTGGATCAAGGCTGAGGTATAAGAACCTGGCAAACATACTTGGGAACTTCGAGGCTTTCACAAGGCCGCACAGCGAGGATGCATATCAGCTCATCAGGAAGATCAAGCAGAAGGACCGGAAGAACATCCTTTTCGACCTGTATAAGTACATAGGTGAAATGCCCTCTAAGACGCCCCGGAATGTCATTGATTTCATCGACAAGGTTCTGGAATTCCTTCCAGATGATGGCCTGATGGATGATGAGGAAGTGAAGAGTGTCCAAGATTTTGTAAAAACAATATCAGAATCATTTGAGTATCATGAATCCTTTGAGATAGAGTGCTTCTTTGACCTTTGCACCCACATGGCAGGGCCGAAGTACAAATGTTTTAAATCTGTCTTCAAGGATATCGCGAGCTTTCTTGAGGGTTCTGCAAGGATGCGCGTCAGGATGGAGGAGATCAAGGACGATGAATACATTCCTGAAGATAAAGCAAAGCTTGAAGAGAGGATAGATCAGATAGGTATTGAGTATCTTAATCTTTCAGCAGAAACAATAAGGACACATTCCCATGCAGTTGCAAAGGATTTTGCTGAATATGTACAGGCTTTCAACAAGCTCGGGCTTGGACCTCATCAGGTGCTTGAGGACATGGAGCTTTATAAGAGAGGGATAATCGACGGTTTGCAGCTTTCAGAAGCAGAAAAAAAACAGCTGGCTAATGCCCTTAGGCTTGAGAGGAAGTATGACACGAATGAGAGGAAGTCGAGAAGATCTTATGATTCTTTCATAAAGAACGGTCCTGTCAAATGTCCTGACTATCTCAGACAGCATTTGCTTGAAGAATTTGGCGTCGAGGTCGATGAGATATGGGATTGCAGGAAGTTTCAGATGAGGCTTTATTTCGACAAGGAAGCAGCAGATGACTATAGGAAATTGAGGGCGAGAAGCAGGGACCTTGACTTCGTTAAAAAGATCCTTACAAAGGATATCCACAAAAGGGGGATTATTGAGAACCATCTCACTATTGTAGGGGTCGGCTGTGCAGATTCAGAGGTGGAGATAGCATTTTATGAAGGGCTTCGTGATCTGGGGTATGATGTCCACCTTGACCTGAACGAGACCAGTCCGCCGCTTCTTAATGATACTGTTATCAACTGCGCAAAAAAAGGTCTTAAGGCAGGCCTGCTGGATATTCCTCTTGAGAAGCTGAGTTTTGACGACCTGACAATAGATAGACAGGTCTTGGTTGCTTTTTTTGGAGGTCATTTCCAGAATTTGGTTGAGAGGTACGTGACTGCAAAGAGGTTCCATAACATACTGACGAGAAGGGACGCCCGCACGCCGAGAGGGGAGTACATCTACCAGAGGTTCTTCACTGCTGCCGGCTCTGAAAGGATGAAGGACATCATTATGATAGAGGGCGATCTGGAGAAGAATGTAGATTATTACAGGAGCCATCTTTCCCAGCGCTTCCTCGCAAGAGGCCTGAGAGGGCTCAACGGCGATTACGGCATTGTCCCTGACATGCTGACGCGCGAGGGAAAGCTGTGCCACACCAACTTCCTGTATGATTCAGAGAAGCATGATGGCGGTGAGCTGTTCCCTGGAGACGACAAGTCGCGTAAGGTGGAGCTGCACTGCGTATACCTGATAACTGAGACAAGAGGTCCGTTCAAGGAGGGCCAGGCAGTGCTGGTGATCGACTCAGGCACCATGGACAAGCGTGAGTTCAGGCACCAGATGGGCCAGGTGGATTTCAGATGTGATTTTATCGACGGCACAAGTAAGAACACGTTTGCCTTGTGCACGACAAACCTGGGAGGTAAAGATGATTCAAGGAAAAAATGATTCCTTCTGTGGGGTATGTTCATGAGATTTGACCGTGCAGATGATACAAGAGAAGCGCTTGAAGCGCTTGATGATAGCGCCCCTAGCTGGAGATACATCTATGACACTCTTGTCGAGGAGAAGGAAGAGACCATAAGGACAGGAAAAAAGAAGAAAGAGAATATCATAAAGATAGCTGTGCGCGGCGACTACAAGCAGATACTGGATCCGTATGCAGGCATGCCTTACCCTTCTTCACGCGCAGGTATGCTGACAAGGGTCACGCGGAAGTATATGGGCCACTGGATTAACTTTCCGCGGCTGACAAGGGACCTCTGCAGGATCCCTAAGATAGAGAAGGCGATGTCTGAAGCCAGGCAGACAAGGACTGGGAAGATAGAGCTGACCACAGATGTCGGATGCAGGATAGGGACCTTGACATACTCCTCTGAATGGGCGCAGGTGAAGGCCAGCAAGCAGATCGACGACATCCTTGAGCCTGTGACTGAGATAACCCAGGATGCGAACAACATACTTGCAAAGACATTGGAAGACAAGATAATATACCACTTCAGGAGCGGCAAGAAGAGGCGACTGAGGATAATGGACATCGGAACAGGTTCAGGCAACACCATCATGCCTGTGATGAGGATTATGGAGAATCTCGCAAGAAGGAAGATAATACCGAAGGAATACCTCAACTATGTGCAGATATTCCTTGTCGATGTGAGCAGGCATTCATTGGAGAAGACATTTGACCGCATCACTTCGACTTCACCTATGCTCCGCACATTGAGGCAGATGACGCCTGCCGGGAACATCGTGCCGATATCAGTCAATTTTGCAGACATAGAGAACAACAAGATACTGAACCATTACAAGGGCAAGATAGACATAGGTACAGCAGGCGCTGCGCCATGCCACCTGTCAGATCAATTGCCTTTCTTTAGGAAGATGTATTCCTTATTGGCATTCGGAGGCATACTGAACATCTGGGACTGGTACAACGGCCCTAGCTGGGCAGCTCCAAGGCTGAAGCTGTCCAAGGATGGGTGACGGAAGGCTGTGTACCATATTACAGGTCCGGACGGCAATGTGAGGGTTGAGACAGTCAATGATGGTGAGATGTACGGTCTGGCACGGAAGGAGCTGCATGAGATGCTTTGGGATGCAGATGGCATGGATGTCGTCTATGAGATCACAGAAGAGGATGCAGGAATCGTGCTTGCGAATTTCCAGACACTCCTCGGCGTGCTTGGCTATGTAGGAAGGGAGTCTGGTACAGGGTTTTATGTCAGCAGGAAGATGGAGAAGACAGGTGAGAGGATAGACAGGGTACTCATGAGGATGTTCGATCATTACATGACGCATGACAGGGGTCCTGCCTACCATCAGCAGGGCTTCAGCTATCTGGATGATTTCCTCGGGAAGATAATCCCTCAACTTGATGATCCACGACCATATAATGAATCAGCATACTATCTGATAGAAGGATATGGTGATGATTATGCTAGGCTCATGACCAAGGCAGGTTTCCTTGCATGGAACGAGCCGTTCATGGAGGTCTACCAGAGGCACGCAGGCATCGCAACCAAAGAGCATACCGACGAGCTGCCTGCTCAGCAGATACGTTTCACTTTCGGGGTAAAGGAAGAGAAGAAAAGAAAAAGCGTAAATATCAAGTCTTGATGTTCTCTAGCCCTACAGTCCCGCAGGGGAGATAATTGATCTGTTCTTCAGAATATGTCATGCAGATCTCATAGTCTTTTATCAGCTCCCCGAACTCTGATCTTATCCTTGTCATGTTCTCGTGGAGCTCGTTGCTTCCTTTCACGTCTATCTCCAGCTCCATGTCACCTCCGCCGATTGCCTCTGTTATGTAGACGATGTTCGGGTTCTGCCGCAGGAACTCTATCATCTTCATCATCTTGGCTTCTGTCATGTTCTGCAGCGTGAGTATGACCTTGTGCCTCTGGTATCCGATCTTCTTTATCCCTATGCCTGCCCTGAAGCAAAGTATCACGCCGCTGTCCAGCATCTTCTTTATCCTGTACTTGACTGTGTTGGGTGTTATGTCTAGTCTCCTGGCTATCTCCAGCGTCGAGATCCTGGCGTCGCGCGCAAGGATGCTGAGTATCTTGTAGTCTGTCTCGTCGATGTCTACATCCCCGTCGTCTCCGCCCAGCACCGCTTCCCTGTCATCTTTCGTGCCATAGAGATAGTTGTGCTTCATGTGGCGGATCTTTGTCGCTATGCTCACGAACCGGTTCTGGAAATAAGTGCTGTACTTGAATGAGAAATTGTCTGATATCCTCTTGAAGTCGCTTATCTTGTTCACGAGGACGACGAACACCATGTCCCATGGGCCTTTTGTGCTCACGACCCAGCATATCTGCGGGTGCTTGCCTGCGAACGCGACTATCTCTTTTTCCTTTGCAAGGTCTACGTTCTGGAACCGTGTGAACAGCCTGCAGAACATGAGGCCCAGCTTTGTGACATTGAGAACTGTGTAGTATCCTGTGATGACCTTTTTCTTTTCCAGCTGTTTGATGCGGTAGTTCACGACCTCTTTTGACAGTCCCACCTTCTTCGCTATTGCAGACACTGGCTGTCGCGCATCCATGTCCAGCTCAGAGAGGATCTTCTTGTCTTTTGCATCTAGGATTACCACCATTTAATTACCACCCTTATATTTTAATAATACGCAATCATCATATATAAATTTTGCGATTGGGGAAAAAAAGCCCTAAGAAGTTTTATACATTTTGGATGCGTATGTTATAGTTGAGGGGAGCAGTGGAAACTGTAATAGTGATTGGTCTTGATTACATTGACTAAAAGGGGAGAGATGTATGCTCAAAGCCTGAAGGGCTTTGGCACTTCACACAACCCAAGCCGATGTTCTTGGGCATTCGGCCACCAAACACCAGCTCTCCCCTTTATTGACCTAGTGTCGGCGTGGCTCTGGCTTTCAAGCCTGTAAAAAAAGAGGCAATGCGAGGTGCAAGATGTTGAAGAGAAAGGACCTTTTGATACTGTCCTACCTCCGTAACAATGCGAGGCAAAGGTTGACGAGCATATCGCGAAGGACGCATATACCAGTGACAACTATCTACGACAACGTCAGAAGGTATGAGAAGAAGTTTATCATAAAGCACGCGAGCCTTATTGACTTCAGAAAACTGGGTTTCAACGCAAAGACTAAGATAGCGCTAAAGGTGAACGGTTCAAGGGCAGAGCTCTTGAGCTACATGCAAGACCACCCTAATGTGAATTCCTTGTACAGGACTGATTCAGAATATGATATTCTGGCTGAGCTTGTATTCCGGGAGTTGAGAGATGTCGACGAGTTCTTGGAGACTGTCAAGAACAAGTTCGATATAGACAAGAGCGTTGTCTTGAACATAACAGAGGATCTGAAACGCGAAGATTTCATGGGAAAGACCGCCTTTTAGGCGCTTTGCAGAGTAGACAAAAAGAGGTAGTTGATGGGAATTGTGGATAAACTAGATGCAGAACTGCCATCCGCTCATTACTCGGCAAGGGAGTGCTTTGGTTCTGGAAGGAATAAGCTCTATCTGCGCAGCGATGTATTCTGCATGCTGTCAAGGCAGGGCACAGACATATACTGCCCATTGCAGTCTACAAAGAAAAAAGGAGACAACCTGGCTTTCTGTTTATACGATAGCTATGTAGAAGAACTGATGTCCAGAAGAGAAAAGTAAAGGCTAGGAATGGAGACAAGGTCTCCACCCCAACCAAACCTCGCTAAAGGTAAGCAGGTTATATGAACTGAATCCTATATAAAGATTTCTATGAACGCCAAAGCCACAGCCGTCGTTGCCAATTTGCGCAGCGCTTTAACTGAAGCATATGCAAATCTGGAGGGGGACGTCCCTTACGGGGAGGTGCCAGATCATCAGCAAAAGAATACAAGCGCGAGCCTGGCAACGCGAGAGCTCGCCGGAGGCGAGCGGAGCAGGCTGTGGCTTGCTGATTCAAGGTTTAAATACCCACCAATACCTTTATAAACACCCTGTTTTTTCTGTGAATCTGCACATTATATAATATAATATTGCATAAAGGCGTTTTTATATGGCTGTAAAACCAAAGAAAGGCAAGGGAGTGGACAAGTGGCGTAAGAAGAAGTATTTCTCTATATTAGCTCCAAAGCTGTTCCAGGAGCGGGAATTAGGCCAGACAATAGCTTATGATCCCAGCTCATTGGAAGGCAGGCGCATGGCTTCAAACCTGATGGTGCTGACAGGAAACATCAAGAAGCAGCATATCAACTTGACATTCATTGTCGATAGGGTGCAGGGTGATACTGGTTTCACAAGGGTGCAGCAGTATAAGGTCATGCCAGCTGCGATCAAGCGCAAGGTCAGGCGTCAGCGTGACAGGCTTGACGAGTCATTCACATGCGTCACAAAGGACAACAAGATAGTGCGCATCAAGCCTTTGGTCATAACAGCGATCAAGACCTCGAGGTCAGTGAAGTCTGATCTGAGGAACAAGGTGATCCAATACATCATGAATGCTGTCAGGAAGATCGATTACGATTCCCTTGTGATGGATCTGATCAATGAGAAGTTCCAGAGGGAGATAGCCAATACCATGAAGAAGATAGTGCCGATAAGGTTTGTTGACATCAGGGTCATGGAGTATGTTGGCGAGCAGAAGGGTGTCGCTGTCGAGACTGCCGAAGCTCCTGTAGAGAAGCCAGAGCCTGAGAAAAAGCCAGCAGAGAAGAAGCCAGTAGAGAAGCCAGCAGAGATGTCAGAACCAAAAGGTTCTGAGCATGCTCAGAAAGCAAAGCTTTCTGACAAGGTAGAAGAGAAGCCAGTGGAAGAAAAGCCAGAAGAGAAATTAGAAGAGAAGCCAAAAGCCGAAGAACCTGCTCCAGAACCTATCGAGGAAAAACCAACACCTTTGGAAGAGGCAAAGACAGAAGCATAAAAAAGAGATGAAATTATGGTCAAGGTCCATATAGATTCTAACAAGTGCACAGGCTGCAAGACCTGCAAGGAGATATGTCCTATGGATGTCTTTGAGATGGACGAAGAAACAAAGAAATCTGTCGCAAAGAAAGAGAGCGAGTGCATTGCATGCAGGGCATGCGAAGTCCAATGCCCAGCAGGCGCAATAAAGATAGAAGATTAAGTTCAGTCTTCGCTGTTTTCTTGTTTCTTGAGCTGTTCTAGTCTTCCATACAGCATTGCGATGTTATTGCCCAGCTCTGCAATCTGTTTTGCGGTTTCTGCATCACCGACACGCGATGACGCTTCACTAAGCTCTTGTTTCTTTTCTTCTATGGCGAGGTATACCTCATGCATCGCTGCGAGCTTTGCCTGTTTTACAGATATCTGTGCGAGCACATCAGGCGCGTCAAGATTCTCCACGATCTGTTGCCATGCACCAAAATCCCTCTGCGCTCTCTCCAGATCCTCAGGAGACGATATGTCATAATTGAATCTTGAGAGCAGATGCTCAAGCTGATCTTGGAGTTCGGGCTTTTCCACCTCTATATCTTCCACTTCTGGCAGTGCTTCTAAAATACTGGGCCTTGACACGACAACTGCCTGTTCAAGTGTTGGAGTCTCTTCTGCAGTAAGCTCTTCCTCTTCTGTTTCTCTTTTCTGCGCAGCCAGCTTTTCAAGTTCCCTGCCCAGCGCTGTCTTTTCTTGAGTCTCTTCTTCTGCTGCAGGCTCTTCCGGAGCAGTCTCTGGCTCAGGCTGTTTGATCATTCTGCTGCGGCCACCCCTCGGTGCTGAAAGCAGTGAATTGTATTTATGCAGGAATGTCTGTGTTTTTTCCACGATCTTTCTTTTCGCTGCAGTTGAGCTTCTTGCGCCCAGCTCACTGCCGCGTCTGAAATATAGTCTCATATCATCCTTGAAGTCATATTTGTAGGGCAGCTCGAAATCAAGTGTTGAACCAGCATGCTGGAACAGCCCCTCTGTGCTGTCGAACTGGTTCAGTAAAATGCTCAGTTCCCGCAATACCTGTACAACAGGAAGCTTTTCGCTTGGTACAATGCCTTTTGAGCTAAGCAGTTTGTGGAAACAGAGGAGTGTCTTGTTGAGAGCGACATCATTTGAGAACACAGTCACTGTCTGCACTTCATTGATCGCGTATGTCATGGCCGTCACCACGATCTGGTCATCTGCATTGCCTGCTTCGTGGTCCTCTTTCTGCCAGTTCATAGGGTCATGGAGATAGATGAGCAGCTCAAGCATCT
Source organism: Candidatus Woesearchaeota archaeon (assembly GCA_019322385.1). Lineage (GTDB taxonomy): Archaea > Nanobdellota > Nanobdellia > Woesearchaeales > UBA11576 > JABMQF01. The sequence continues at coordinate 7,288 of JAHWIS010000070.1, read as the reverse complement.
CATCATACCCTTTCTTTTCTTCACACCTATCTACAAACAGCTTTTCCCTTGCTTGGTGCACGAGAGCAATGTATTTTTCCAGTCCTGGTTTTCCGTTCTTGCCATTTTTTGCTTTTGCTGCTTCCTCTGCTTTGTGGAGCCTGTATTCAAGCTCTCTTGCAACTTGGGGAACTATTACCAGGTTTTTAGAATCATCAAGCCATCTGTTGAACGCGGCCATGAACTCAGAGTATTTGTGTACCATTGCAGGCTCTGGTTTCTTGCGCTGAAGATATGACTCTAGAGTCGGCACTACATTGGTGTCAATGATGACTGGATTTTGTTCCAGTATCCTCTCAATATAGCCTATGACCCTTCCAGGATCCTCTACAAAGTGGAAATAATCAAAATCCTCCATACAGATTCTCACTATTTTACCCTTTATAAAACTTTCGGAAAACTATCACTTAAAAGTAGCAACAAAAACCCTGCACAATCTTTTTAAGCACCAGCCATCCAACGCATGATATGGAGATCAGCATCCACATCTGGACAAGCATAGCGCTTGCAGTACTTCTATATCCGTTCTTTGGCTGGATCTCAGTGTTTGCGATTGCCGGCGGATATCTTATTGACTTTGATCACTACATCTTATACGTCATCCGCAAGAAGGATTGGAGCCTTAAGAGGGCGATCGCATACTACCGCACCAGGCGATACGCGATAAAGAGGCCAGTGCTGCACATCTTCCACACAATAGAGGCATTCGCTGTACTCATAATCCTTGCATTCTACAACAATATCTTCATGACAATCCTTGCAGGATATCTCCTGCACATGCTGCTTGACTTCAGCAACACAGCATACCATAAAGGATGGGATGACAGGGTGAATTCTATATTTGCATGGTTGTTCCTTAAAGCAGCAAAGAATATCTAGTCTATCTTTATGAGCGAGAAATCATCAAACCATGCATCGCCTATTGTGGGACCTGTTATCTCTATACCATAGCCGTGCGGCACCATGTCCCATTCATATTCACAGTCTCCTGTCATCCGTTTCTGGCTGTGCCACTCTTCTAAATCCAATGGCACGTCAAACTCATAATGGTAGTGCCTCCATTTGTTAGGCTTGTCTTCTATGAAGTGCTCATTGCATCTGATCTCTGTCGATACCTTGTAGCAGCTCTTCACTCCTGGCGGCCTTGGCTTGTCTTCCCACCAGTCCCGCAATGTGAGCTTGACCTTCCAGTCATTGTTTGCAGACACGTCTTGCCTTGCCCAGAATGAGAACACATATCTTCCTTCCTCGAACAATGGCTGGAACATGACATCATATTCCTCGTTTGTCACCTGGTCGCCGACCCCGAGCTTTATTGTGTTGGAATCCTTTTTTCCTGACTTGTCCATGACCAGATACGCTTCGTCAAGCCAGTTGCCTCGCAATGGCACTGGCTCATTGTCCACCCTGCCGTCGACTATCAGGTTCTCGCAATATCGTAAGCCGCTCTCCCTCCACATCTGTCTCCAGCAGTATCCGCCGTTCCATTTGTCTGATTCATAGCCGAACTCGAAATCATCCACATATATGTCTGGAGGTCCTTGTCGTTTCGGGCACTGGACACTTGATTTTATGAGGTCCCTGGTGTTGCCGAAGCACTCGAACAGGCATTCATTGATGTATGTCTTGCCGTCGATCCCGCATATAGGGTCCCATGTGTATGAGCATCCGCAGTTGTCCCTCTCCTGCTTTGAAGGTTCCTCTTCTGCCTCTTCATATATCGCAGGCTCCGGAACAGGCTCAACTACAACTTCTTCTTCTGCTTCAGGTTCCTCTTCTTCCGGCTCTGCAACTGGTTCTTCTTCCACTTCCTCTTCTGGCTCCTCTTCAACAACCTTCTCTGACTTTATCTCTTCTTCAGGCGGCTCAACATATTTCTGTGTGCAGCCAGCAGCAAGAACTAGTATCATCAGCAATGCAATACAGATGACCAGAACATTCCTCTTCTCCATGGAGCTTGTTTTTGAGACCTCATTAATAAATATTACCCTTAGGTGTATCCCAAAAGTCAATAGCACCGCTGCCACCGCCTAGCGAGCTGAAGGATTCAGAAGTAGGAAATATTGCAGTTGGGCGAAATTAATAGGATATAGAAACAGAGCGAGCGCTGTGGCAGCGGTGCAGGTAATGTCTTGGGACACAATCATTGCCATCAAAACATTTAAATACTCAACTCCCTGTTTTTATACTGAAAAAGAGGTTAAATTCATGAAAATAGTGATAGTGGGAGGAGGCGAGATTGGCCTTACAACAGCGAATGTTCTTTCTACAAAAGAGCATGATCTTATTCTTATAGAGTCTGATGAGAAGAGGGCCAAACAGGTCGCTAATTCAATAGACGCACTGGTCATCCATGGCGAGGGCACAGATCTTGCCACATTGAAGGATGCTGGTGCTAAAGAGTCAGATGCTATTGTCGCCGCCACGAATGATGACAAGACCAACCTCATGGTCTGTGAGATCGCAAAGAGCCTTGGCATAGGAAAGATCGTTGCAAGGGTCAATAAGTCAGAGAATGAGGAATTGTTCACGAAATTGGGCATCAAGGGCGTTGTCCCTACTGTGGGCATCGCTGTCACAAAGATCAAGAACCTCCTGATGGAGGCCCGCGCAGAGCGTGTCATCTATGAGATGGGCAAAGGTCAGGTCCAGGTCCTAGCGATCACTATCCCTAAAGAGAGCAATCTTGTGGGCAAGTCTGCAGACATCAAGAATGCTATCATCGGCACAATATACAGGGATGGTGAGCTGATACTTCCTAAGGAAGGCACAAAGATCAAGGAAGAGGATGTGCTGGTCCTGACTGCAAAGACAAAGAACCTGAAGAGCATCAGGAATCAGATATATGGAAAAGGCAAATGGAAGTAGTTCTGAAACATCTTGGTTATCTGCTGTTGATATTCTCGATATTCCCAGTGATTCCCCTAATAGCAGCTATCATCTACAGTGAGCCTGTGCTCCCTTTCCTTGCTACGGCGATCCTGTCATTGCTGCTTGGTTTCCTGCTCATCAGCAGCAGGGATGCTACAGGTAAGAGGCCTTCCATAAAGTTCTTTGACATCCCTCGGAGCATCTCATTGAGTGCATTGTCTTTCATCACGATATCTGTCATAGGCACAGTGCCTTATCTTATGATACTGAAGACATCTTTCCTAGATGCATTGTTTGAGTCTGTCTCAGGCTTTACAACAACAGGGCTGACAATACTGACCAATGTCGAGGAGATATCAAGAAGCCTCTTGATCTGGCGTGCAGAGACACAGTGGATAGGAGGGCTTGGCATAATCCTCCTGTTCCTCATAGTGGTTTCTGCAATGAGGCGCCAGCAGTCTTTGAAGGAGACCACGACAAAGGCAAAGGCAGTCGCGACACTCTACCATGCGCAGGGAGCTTCTGAAAAGCTGGAAGCGAGCATGGAGAAGTCAATGCGGAACACTGTCTTGATATATGGCGGCTACACCCTTTTTGGGATATTCCTTCTTTTCATAACAGGACTTTCATTCTTCGAGTCAATATCCACAGCATTCACAGCAATCTCAACTGGCGGATTCTCTGTCACAGATGATTTCTATACTGCTGGTAATGTTCTTGGTGTGCTCTTGTTCCTCATGATTGCAGGCTCTGTCTCCTGGGTTGCGCATAACCGTTTCTTCAGAGGTCATCTCAAGGATTTCATCAAGGACCTGAACCTCAGGTTCTATCTCCTGACTATTGTCGCTGCTGTTGTCATTGTCTTCCTGTTCATAGGTGATTTCAAGACAGCTATTTTTGAGACAGTCTCTGCGATAACAACGACCGGCTACAGCATCACAGACATAAGCGCTTTGCCTGCAGTAGCCATAATGGTCATTGTGCTCTGCATGCTTGTCGGCGGTATGCTGGGAAGCACTGCTGGCGGGATCAAGATAAACAGGTTCCTCCTTATGCTCAAGTCATTGCCTTGGATGGTCAAGAAGGCTGCAAGCCCGGCAGGCGCTATCATACCCCTTAAGGCAGGGAATATGGTTATTGAGGATGAGGATATGCTCATAACCCAGGCATTCATAGCATGCTATGTAATCATCTTGATATTAGGGACTATAATACTCATGGTTACCGGCTTGTCATTCCTGGACTCGTCGTTCCAGACCACTTCTGCGCTCGGTGTTGTAGGCCTTTCTACAGCGAGCCCTGCGCTCTTCCACCCTGTGGCAAAGACAGTCCTGATTGTTGCCATGCTGTTCGGCAGGCTTGAGATCATACCTCTCCTGATCCTGGGCAGGTATTTCTATGAGAAGGCCAGGACCAAGATGCGCAGGAAAAAGGAAGAGGCAAGGAAACTTTTTTATATGAAGTGGATACCTTCTGCTGTATGGAAGAGGAGACCCTGAACAAATATCTGGAAGCTGGCAAGATAGCCGGACAGGCCCTTGAGTTCGGCAAAGGCCTTGTAAAGCCAGGCGTGAAGATTCTTGATATTGCAGAGAAGATAGAGGCCAAGATAGTCGAGCTTGGAGGCCAGCCTGCATTCCCTGTGAATATCTCTTTTAATGACACTGCAGCGCATTACACACCGCTTCCGAATGACGAGACAGTGCTGAGCGACCAGATAGTCAAGCTTGATGTCGGCGTGCATGTCGATGGCTTTGTCGGCGGTGACACAGCAGCTACAATAGATCTCTCTGGGAAATATTCTGATCTTGTAAAAGCATCAAGGGAAGCACTCAATGCAGCACTTAAGGTCATCCAGGTCGGAACAACACTCGGCGAGATAGGCAAGGAGATAGAGGACGCAATAACTTCTCTAGGATTAAAGCCAGTGCGCAACCTGTCAGGCCATGGAATCGGCGAATGGAGCGTGCATAACATCCCGTCAATACCGAATTATGACACTGGCGAGAAAGCAGCATTAAAAGAAGGCATGACAATAGCGATAGAACCTTTTGCTTCTGATGGCGTCGGCCTGATCCAGGACAAGGGCATTCCATACATCCACTCACTCAGCGGAAAAAAACCAGTGCGGAACATAGTCACCCGCCAGATAATGAAAAAACTCTCTGGCTACAACGGACTCCCATTCGCAACACGCTGGCTCACAAAAGACTTCCCACTCTTCAAAGTCAACTTCGCCCTCAAAGAACTAAACCAATTAGAGATCCTAAAATCCTACCCACCTCTCGTCGAACGCACCAACGCAATGGTCTCCCAAGCAGAACACTCTGTCTATGTAGGGGATAAAGTTATTGTAATGACAAAGATATAGAAATCATTTAACCTTCTTAACAACATCCTTCACAGAGACCATCTCTTCCTTTCCTGTTTTCATGTCCCTGAGCTTTACTTTCTTTTTCTTCAGCTCATCCTCGCCGACAAATATGACATAAGGTATTCCTAGAGAATTTGCATAATTGAGATTCTTTGATATTCCTCGACCGACAATGTCGATATCAGTCTTAACATCTGCCTTGCGAAGCTCTTCTGCTATCTTCAGGCAGTCCATCACTGTGTTTATTGGAATAACATACACCTGCGTCACTGTCTTCACTGTCTCTTCCTCTTTCTTCAGCAGTTTCAGCACTGCTGTTATCGGTTCTATGCCAAAGCTTATGCCTGTTGCAGGGTATTCTTTCTTGCTTCCGAGGAACTGTCCGATCATCTTGTCCCATCTTCCTCCGCCTGCAAGAGACGAACCGAATTTCTTAGAATCTTTCAAAAAGACCTCAAACACAGGTCCTGTGTAATAGGTAAGTCCTCGTGCAAGTGAAAGGTTCAATACAACATTCTTTTCATCTACATACGACAGCATCTCTTCCATCTCTTTTATCCCATCTGCTGCCATGCGATTGTCCACAAGCGTCTTCATCTTCTCCAGCTTCTCGAAATTGGATCCTTTTGTAGCGAGTATCTCCATCAGGTTCTGCACTGCCGGGTTGCTGACCTCAAGATCCTTGATCTGTTTCTGCACTGTGTCAAGCCCTACCTTCTTGAGCTTGTCTATCTCCATTATCACTGCCAGTTTTTTTTCTTCAGGTATCTCGCAAGATTCCAGTATCCCGTCAAGCAGTTTCCTGCTGCTCACTTCAATATTAACATCAAGCCCTAATTCCTCAAAGAACTTCTGCGCTATCTGAACGCACTGCGCATCAGCCAACATCGAAGCAGAACCTACAATATCAACATCACACTGCCAGAACTCTCTATAACGGCCTGTCTTGATAGGCCCATCACGGAACACGCGACCGATAGCATACCGCTTGAAAGGCATCTTCATGTTCGGGTTCATCCCTACAAACCGCGCAAGAGGCACAGTCAGATCATACCTAAGCCCAAGATCGCGATCACCCTGGTCCTTGAAGCTGAACGTCTCTTTCAGTATCTCTGCTCCGCCTGCATACTTTGCAGTAAGCACACCCAGCCTTTCAACTATAGGTGTCTCTAGCGGAGAGAACCCATACAGCTCAAATACATGCCTGAGCCTGTCTATGACCCTCTGCCGCACTATCTTCTCTTCAGGAGCAAAGTCCCTCGTCCCTCGCGCATTCAGCAGATTCATGATACCAATAATCATTGCAGGCCTTATTTATAAAGGTTTTTGCTATATCAGCCATTCATACAGGCAGTTAAGAATTCACACTCTATCTGGCTTCAATAAACACCTTTGCCTTTTTCAGCAGTTCCTTGGCACTGTCATGAGTCAATTTCTTCAATGCTTCTTCAAACTCAAGCCAGATGTGATCCACTACATCATCAGTGATATGTTTAACTTCTGATGAATCTGCCTTACAAAGAAAAAACACCACAGTCTTGTCAACATCATTGATAAAATCATGATAAGAGATGGATTCCTTGAATCCATCAATGATCTCAACCTTTAGTCCTGTTTCTTCATAGGTTTCCCTCAAGGCAGTCTCTTCTTCAGATTCCCCTTCCTCAACATGCCCTTTCGGAAAATCCCAATGCCCACCATCTTTTTCTCTATGCTTTATCAGAAGATACTCTTCATCTCTGAATACAATGCACCCACAGGATTTTTCTTTCATATTGCACCTTATTTGAAGTTTGTTTATAAGGTTTATGCAATCAATACATCTTTCCCCGTAATCCTTTCGCTTTTCATTTCTTTCTGCAAGATAGTTTCTTATAACCTGCTTTCTTGATATTTATTCGGAAGACGTGATACTTCCGTAACGTTCGTGCAGGTCCCTGCCGCCTTTCAGTGTTTTGTCACGCTGACTTTATCTGCAGTGTCGGCGGCTTTCCTGCAGACCAG
>JAHWIS010000069.1 GCA_019322385.1 Candidatus Woesearchaeota archaeon | reverse complement strand
GCTCTTGAGAAGGACAGAACACTCGACGAGATCGTCGCGGTCCAGCACCAGGATGCGGCCTTTTGTTGTTGCGTGCAGCTGGTGGCCTGACCTGCCGACACGCTGGAGTGCGCGGGCAACAGATTTTGGTGAGCCGAGAAGTATCACAAGATCTATGTATCCGATGTCGATGCCGAGCTCAAGGCTTGTTGAGCAGACAACGCACTTTAGAAGGCCTTTTCTCAGACCGTCCTCTATTCTGTGACGGTGCGTCTTTGAGAGCGAACCATGATGCGCCCCGATTCCTGTGACGCTCTTGTATTCTCTCTCGTCGAGGATGTTTGGCACTTCTTCTTTTTTATCACCATTGCCGTTCTCCTTGTCTATATCTATATTGCCATGTCCATTCGTGGCAAGCTTTGCCTTGAAATCCTGGTCATCTGCAACAGTGATGACATCTGTGTAGTTCTTTGGGAAGCTTTCTTTGAGATGATGCACGACACGTTCAGTCGCTGCCCTTGTGTTCGTGAATATCAAGGTTGTCTTGTGCTGCTGTATGAGCTCGTCGATAAGATCATACATGCGCTTGTGCATGCGGTCATGGGTCGTGTCGACAAGGTTAGGTACTGGCGATATCACTTTCATGTCAAGCTGCTTGATGAACTGAACATCAACCACCCTGCAAGGCCTGCCTGTCCCGACAAGGAACTGCGCAACATCTTCCAGAGGCGCAATCGTTGCAGAGAGGCCGACCCGGCACATGCCTGGCGAGATCCTCTGGAGCATCTCCATGCTGAGCGACAGATGGACCCCACGCTTGTTCTCTGCCAATGCATGTATCTCATCGATGATCGCCCACTCCACATTCTTCAGGTGATTGCGGAAGTTGACTGACTGGAGAAGGATTGCCAATGATTCTGGAGTTGTTATCAGGATGTGAGGCGGGTTCTTCATCATCTTTGTCCTCTCTTTTGGCGGCGTGTCTCCTGTGCGGACACCGACCCTTATGCCAAGCTTCTTTTCTGCAAGCTCCTCTATCTCTTTCAAAGGTGTCTTGAGGTTATGCTGGATGTCATAATTGAGCGCCTTCAGCGGTGAGATATAGACACAGTATACCCTGTCTTCTAATTGCTTTTTTTCTGCAAGGTCTGCAAGGCTGTTTATTATTGAGAGAAATCCTGTGAGCGTCTTTGTAGCGCCGGTTGGAGCAGAGACAAGTATGTTCTGCCTGCAGTGGATGTCATACACTCCAAAGAGTTGTGGTAGCGAGAGTTTCTTGAAACGCGAGAAGAACCAGTCTTTTACAAGCGGGCTCAGAGTATTCAGAATAAGCTGCTCATCATCTGGCTTTTGCTTGAGCTGGATAAGATTGTCTGTCTTTAGTTTTTTCACCATGATTTTGGGATATTATGCTCTTTTTCAATTTAAATACCTTATCTGAAGCTGTCCAGTGGACTGTGCTCTTGAGGGCTTAATAAAGGTTTCTGTTTTATTACTTTAGAGTAGTTAAAAATAGAAAGATTTAAATAGTGGTCTTGGACGCTTTATAGCAAGGCAGCTGGTTGTTGAGAGTTATGTCAGACGAGAAGAAAACCAAGAAGAGAAAGAGACAGGTTCCAAAAAAAGGATTTCTGCATGCCTATTTCGCATTCGGAGATATTGAAGGAGAGAATGTAAGGACTGTCGCGTACAAGGACCAATACTGCGATGTAGAATATGAAATACTACCTCGCGGAACAAGAGGGTCATTCGCAGAGGTAAGGCTCGCCAGAGACCTCAAAACAGGGCGAGAGGCAGTTGTCAAGTATCCAAGGTCCGACAAGGAGCTGACAGACCGCTACTCAAATGAGGAGATATCCGCGATATTCCTCAAAGAGGCTGTTCTGCTGCAATCTATGGACCACCCGCATATTGTCAAGGGGTATAGGAGATTCTATGATGAAGATGAAACTATACATATCCCGATGGAAAGGCTTGTACAGAGTGCTGAAGACTTTCTTATGGAAAGCCCTACAATGAAGAGATTATATTTCATGATGAAACAGGCAGCGAGTGGAATCGCATACCTTGAAAAGTCAGAAATCGTGCATTGCGATTTCAGCACAAAGAACATGATGGTCGACAAGAAAAAACAGCTGAAAATATTGGATTTTGGATCAGCAAACCTAGTAGGGCAGGAGATAAAGGAGCTGATGTCAACTCCACGTTATATGCCAATGGTATGGCCTACAGGATATGCAACAACATCCATCGACCTTCACTGTTTTGGCATCAGCATGGCTGAACTCCTGCTTGAGATGAACGGTTTCGACCAAGATAAAGAGATAACACCATTGACAAGTCAGCTTAAGCAAGGTAACCGAGATGCTCTCCAGATACTCACACTTGAAGGAGTCCCTATATATCTCATAGATAACATAATAATTGGCTGCCTGGAATCAGTGAATGAGAGCAGCGACTTCACATCGAAGAGGCTGGAAGAGCTGATTGAGACATTCGGAGTGTCGCAAGGCTTTGAGCCTAATGAGAAGTCTAAGAATATAATAACAGGTGAAGAGAAGGAGCAAGAGCCTGATTATTGACTCTTTTTATTAAATGACAACATTTATAAACCACCCCTATTCTCACAACGATATTCACCTAGAGTAATACAGAAGCAAAGTTAGTAACCCTAAAAGCGTAAACTCTTTCTTCTAAGTATTATCTTTAGTGGAGGAGTATAAAATGGAAGGAACAGTAAAATGGTTCAATGCCCGCAAAGGCTATGGATTCGTAAGCGGTGAAGACGGAAATGATTATTTCGTCCATCACAAGCAGATGCCTGAAGGGACTATGTTGAACGAAGGCGATAAGGTCGAGTTCGAGCCTGTCGAGACTGAACGAGGAAAACAAGCACAAAACGTCAAAGTCATGTAAAACAGGCACGAGAAGGCTTTCTTAGTAATCTTTTTGTTTTTGACTTGTTCTATTCTACATAATCTCTAGATAGCGGTAGCTCAATGGTAATCTTTATATACACCCTGCTTTTTCCAATGAAATAAGCTTTACAGCTGTCTGGCAACCATGTTGCCAATGTGGCCTGAAAAGGCAATTTCAAGGTGAAACAATATGCCAACAATGTATGATGTACCGGTCAATGATCTCATAGAAGAGGTAGCCAATGATCTCCAGAAAATAAAAGAGATCAAGGCTCCAGAGTGGGCAGTGTTTGTCAAAACAGGAGTGCACAAGGAAAGGCCTCCGAAAAGACAGGACTGGTGGTATGTAAGATGCGCTGCTGTGCTAAGGAGCGTAAGAAAGCTCGGGCCAGTAGGCGTGCAGAAGCTAAGGACAAAGTACGGCGGAAGGAAAAGACGAGGCCATAAAAAAGAACACTTCTACAAAGGCTCAGGCAATGTACTGAGGAAAGCGCTGCAGCAACTAGAGGCAGCAGGGCTTATCAAGAAGGAAGAGAAGAGCATCCGCAAAGGCAGGATCATAACGCCAAAAGGCGTGTCAATAATTGACAAGGCAGCAGTAAGATTGTACACTCCTAGGAAGGCTGCTGCACCAAAGCCAGCACCTGAACCAAAAAAGGAAGTGCTGAAGAAAGAAGCAGAGCAGCCAAAGAAGGAACCTGCTCCATCACAATCCAAGGAATAAAATGGCAAGATACATACACAAGTCAAGGAAGCTAAGGCTTGCAAAGCGCGGAAGGCAGACAAGATGGGCGCCGTTCTGGACAGTGCCTAAGATATACGGCACTGGCAGGAGAGTGCATCCAGGAAGGCACACCAAAGTCAAGAGAAGCTGGAGAAGGACAAAGACAAAAGCGTGATCATGATGGCTGCTGAACGAACATATATCATACCGTTGAGGAAGGAATTTGCAAAAGCTCCAAAGTACAAGAGGGCGAAGAAAGCAGTCACTGCTGTGCGCGAATACGTGCAGAAACATATGAAGACAGATGATGTTCTTATCGGTCCTAAACTGAACCTTAAGATATGGGAGCACGGCATAAAGAACCCACCGCACCATGTCAAGGTCATAGCAGTCATGGACGAGAAAGAAGGTGTCGCAAGGGTTGAGCTGTTCGGCTTTGAGTTCAAGAAGAAAGAGAAGAAAGAAGAGAAGAAGAAGGCGAAAGGTATCGCAGGAAAGATACAGGAAAAGCTCGACGCGACAAAGAAGGAAGCTCCTAAAGAAATCAAGTCAGAGAAGAAAGAGCTGAAGAAAGCAGAGAAACTGGCTGCGCAGGCAGAGAAGACAGAGGAAACAAAACCAGCAGCAGAAGAGAAACCTGAAGAGACAAAGGCAGAGGAGAAAAAGGAAGAGAAAGCTGCTGAACCAGAGAAGAAAGAGGAGCCAAAAGCAGAACAGGAAACAAAGGCGTAATTGTTCTAATCTTTTGAGGCAGAAGAAGAATGACCCAAGAACTGCCGTTCGAGAAGATAAAGCGGAAGATCCTAGTCAAGAAAGAATCAGATAGTTCTGAGAAGTATGGATGTTTGCCTGATAAGCGAAGCGTCGAGCAGATGCTGGAGCTTGGCATAATCAATGTGGATAAAACACGCGGGCCCACCTCGCACCAGGTCGCTGCATATGTGCAGAAGATCCTAGATGTGAAGAAAGGAGGGCATTCAGGGACACTTGATCCAAAAGTGACTGGTGTATTGCCTGTTGCTGTCGGAAGAGCTACACGGATAGTGCAGGCTTTGCTTGTCGCAGGAAAGGAATATGTCTGCCTGATGCACCTGCACAAGGAAGTCGATGAGAAGGAGATAAAATCTGTTGTGAAGGAATTCACAGGAAAGATAACACAGCTTCCTCCTTTGAAGTCTGCAGTGAAAAGACAGCATAGGCAGAGGACTGTCTATTACATCGACCTGATCGATATTGTTGGCAAGGATGTTCTTTTTGTTGTTGGATGCCAGGCTGGAACGTATATACGTAAACTGTGCCATGACATCGGAAAGAAGCTTGGTGTAGGAGCACACATGGCAGAGCTTCGCAGGACAAAGGCAGGGCCTTTCAGTGAATCGAGTATTGCAACACTGCTAGACCTGACAGATGCTTACTGGTATTACAAGAATGAAGGGAATGAGAAATACATCAGGCATATTGTGCAGCCTGTAGAGAATGCAGCAGCGCACCTGCCGAAGATATGGGTCCTTGACACCACAGTCGATGCATTGTGCCACGGCGCAGACCTTGCAGTGCCAGGGATTTCGAAATTGGAGAGCGGGATGGAAAAGAACCACACAGTCGCAATCATGACACTAAAGAATGAGCTTATCGCACTGGGCAGTGCGCGCATGAGCTCAGAAGAGATGATGAAGAACAAGAAAGGCATCGCAGCAAAGACAAAAAAGGTTTTCATGCTTCCTGGAACTTATCCAAAGGTGCAGAAGAAGGAGAGTTGAGCGTCTGTTTATATATTTCTAATTCACCTCGTCTCCTCATAAACTTCGACATTCACCTTTCTCGGCGTGATTTTCACTTTGTAAGGCCTGATGACTGGCCGGCCCTGCTCGTTGAGAGTGAGGTAGTAAGGCTTGTTGTTGTAAGTGAGTATCAGTTCTCTCTTGCCGTTCTCGTCATGATC
>JAHWIS010000068.1 GCA_019322385.1 Candidatus Woesearchaeota archaeon | reverse complement strand
TGAAAGGCTGATATTCGAGGGTCTTAACCTGGATATCTTGAGGAAGAAGGATCTGCTTAACGTCAAGATCGTGCATCTCTTCTGCGTTGACAGCAGCCAGATGGAAGACAACCAGAGGGATGATATCATAAAGGCAATACATGCAGAGTATGTTGATGTTGATGGCATCATAATCCTACACGGAACAGACAGTGGAGCTGACACTGTAAAAATCCTTCACCTTGCCTTGCCGGATTATGATCCCAGAACCATATGGAAGGATGGGAGCAGGGTATTCAACTGGGGCAAGCCTGTTCTTGTGTTATCTTCCCAGGTACCTGCTGTTGATGCAATCAACTGTAATATCACGTATCGTATAGATAGTGACGGTCCCATGAACCTTTCCCTGGCGCTGATGCTGATATCTGATGGGAATGTTGGAGAATCAGGAATAATCACCAATAATGGTACTGCCCTTAGAGGCACAGCATGTGAGAAGGGTGCAGAGGTTGATATCCCACCCTACAGGACTGACCCAGGTGTTCCTCCAATGGCAAAATACACTGCACTAGGACTAAGGTACCTTCCTCAGGGATGCCTGCAAAGAACAGGTGAGGGACAGACATTTATACCCTTTGTTATACATGGTTCCTCTAGGTACGAAGACAAGGTTATCACAGTTTTTGAATCATCACACCTCAGTCTACTGAAAACATACCTGGAATCTGAGGGGCTGGAAAAGAAAAGGATTAGGGAAAAGCTTCCAGAAGTTGTGGTATATGTTTCAAAGGGTGCTGGAAATGTCAAGAGCCAGGACTATAAAATACTGAAGGCTGTTGAAAAGGAGGGTGTGGTATCTTTCAGGGTTCCCCTTCCAGGAGGCAGAATTCCTGCCCAGCAGATATACGATGTTCCAGGACACGAGATCACTGCACTGAACATGCAGCCACAGAGCGCAAAGTACAAGGCAATGATGAGTCTTTACATGGCTGAAAACGTCTTCAAGATAAAGAAAAATGAAAAGGCCAAATTCCTGAAGATGATGATGACAGGTACCTGGGGAAATGAATTCCTTCCCAGGAGATGATCTGTTTCTGCAGGGATTAGTCTATGCATTAGATGTAAGAATGCGCCATGCGGGATGTTCAGCCCTGCTGGATGTGTCTGCTCCAGCAGCGCAATCGAACCCGCGTTACAGGCTATTTCCAGGAGGTATCGGAACCGGCTTGCTCATGAAGCAGGTTCTGATTTGGGAAGCCCGTGTCATGCCCCTAGACCAATGGCGCGTTCACATTACACAATCAATCATGCAACCAATCATGCAATATTTCTTTATAAAACCTTCTAAATTATAAATTAACTTAACGGGCCGGTGGTCTAGTTGGTTAGGACGTCGCCCTAAGTGTACAGAGTCTCTGCACACTGGCGAATACAAGGCGAAGATCCCCGGTTCGAATCCGGGCCGGCCCATTATTGTTAAATACAGGTGATGTATATGGATCTTGTTAGGTTTTTTGAAATTGCAAGCGAGCTCAAGAGAGTGAAGAGGACAGGTTGGATAAAAAGGGGTGTCAGGGATGTGGAGAGTGTAGCAGACCACACCTTCATGGTTACGCTTCTATGCATGACAATGCCACAGACAGGAATAGACAAAGAGAAGGCTATGAAGCTGGCGATTGTTCATGACGTTGCAGAAGTAGTGACAGGTGACGTGGTGTCCACAGACAAATGCACAGAAATAGGTGAAGTGACAAAAAAGGAGAGGATGGAAACAGAGAGAAAGGCCATGAAGAAGGTGTTATCTGGCCTGGACGATTCGATTGCAAAGGAGATAATGGGGCTCTGGGAAGAGTATACAGAAGGTAAGACTCCTGAGGCTATTTTTGTGAGTGACATGGATGTTGCGGAAACTATGCTACAGGCTTTGGAGTATCACAAAAAGGGGAATTATGAAAAGCCTTTGGACAGCTTCTGGGAAGAGAAAAAAATCAACCTGATAAAGAACAAGAACATCAAAACGCTCATGAGAAGAATTATAGATCAGAACAAATAGAACCAATACATCATTCGTTCACTTCAATGCATCATTCAATGCCTTCAAGCCTCTCGATCTTCTTCTTCAATTCTATTATCTTAAGTTCCCTGCCCACTGCAAGCTTGTTCAATTTCTTTGATTCGTCAAGTTCCTTGCTCAGGCGGTATATCTCTTTCTGCAGCACCACCCTTTCCTTTCTGAAGTCCTTGGTATCTGGTTTGGTTTTCTTTATCACTACGGGCTGAGGTGCTGGTTTTTGCTTGGCGCGCATGGTTGACGATAGGTGATACTTCATGGCCGCCCCTATGAGCCCGGCACCGGAAAGGAAGAATATTCCAATAACAATGTTCAGTATGCTTAGCATAGACTGTGAAGAAGGGGTCATTATAAAGTAGAATGTCACGAAAGCGAAAAGTATGTAAGTGGCAATCAGGAAAGCAGATATCATACCATACAGCCATCTCCAAAGGCCCTTCTCAGATTTGAAGACCCATAACATACGAGAACTTATGTTGAATGCATATCCCAATGCCACAAGACCTGCAAGCATTATGAGGATCTCAATCATATTTAATATTTAACCCGACTATTAATTAATCATTCAACGAGCAGATGGGCCGGTAGATCAGTGGTAGATC